>NZ_SMMH01000012.1 GCF_004634215.1 Deinococcus fonticola
CTCGAGGTCGGCAGTTCCCTGGTGTGAGAGCAACAGAATGCGGGCGCGGGTCATGACCCGCGCCTTGCCGCTTCCTTTTGACGTGAGGCTCTTCAAGTACTGCTCCTGCTCAGCACTCAGCACGACCCCATACTGAATTGGGCGTCCCATAGGCTAAGTATTATAATTTCTAGAACGCTGTACTAGGGTGAAAGGCATGAAAAAATTTCTCCTGCTGTCGCTGCTGGCCGCTTCTTCCTCTGCCACTGCCCTGAGCGCCACGGACACCACTTTCCTGGCCAAGGCCGTACGGGGGAATAATTACGGGATTGAGGCCGCCAAGCTGGCCCTGAAAATGTCCCGTCCGGCGGTCAACCGCAATTACGCCCGCCAGATGATCGCCGACCATGCCGCCCTGGGGGCGCAGGTCAAGGCGGCGGTGATCCGGGCCACTCCCGGCATGAAATTGCCGGTCACCGTCACTTACAAGCAGTGGGACATGCTTCAGGCACTGAAAACCTCGGGCTGGAACTTCGACCGCCTGTACCGCCAGCAAATGATCAACAGCCACCGGGAAACCTACAATCTGTTCAACCGTCACAGCCAGTCTGAGGCTGCCAATCCTGGGCTACGGGCGGTCATCACGGCTGCCAAGCCGAAAGTTCACATGCACTGGAATCACGCCTTCAACCTCGCGCACTAAGCCGGCTCGCCTAAGTCTCGCCCCAGCGGCAGGATGCTGGGGCGGGATTTTTTCGTCCTATTCAGGAGATGGGCTGCACAACAACGGTTCATTCGGGGATTTTAGAGATGGCAAAAAGAGGGTCAGACGGAACGATGGGGAGAGTTGACGCCTTCAGGACATACCGGATAAGGGTGGACCTCAGTACCCGACACTTTTGAGAAATCACGTCTGAGACGGTATGAGCAAACCAATCAAGCGTCGAAGCTGTGCCGCACGTTGCGAATTCCGACGCGACAGGAGTCGTACCAGTTTCCGCAGTCCCATGGTGATGATGCTGCAGGCTCGTCTTCCGTGTTTTTTGATGCGGCACTCTTCTTGCAAGCCGACCAGTAGGCACCAGACATAAGCCAGCGTCAGCAGGCAGAACAACCGCTCCAGGTGATCCTGAAGTGTCATGTGCGTCTGTTCGAACTTGAATCCCTTGGATTTGAGGGCACGGAACAGGCACTCCACCTTCCATCTTTTCCGATACCCATTCAGAATTTTGTGTGCTGGAAGAGCGTTGCTGGCCACCAGCAACGCCTCGCCCCCTGTTGTCCATGTCATCATGACCTGCATCGGAAAGCCATAGACCTCGACATCATCCAGAAGCAATCCTTTGGCCTGTGGATGGAGGTCAGTCAGCCAATCCATGGCGGGGAGCCCATCGATTCGCGTGTCTTTCCGGAGGCGAACCGTGAGCGGGATCCCCCGCTCAGCGAGGCCCATGATCCAATCCTCGCCGATAAATTCGCGGTCGGCATAGAGGGTTTTCACATCCTGACAGTCCAGAAGATTGAGGATGTCATCGATCATCAGGAGTCGTGTGGGGGTCGAACTGTTTCCCTGATGGTCGAGGAACTCGAACAGGATGGGGACGGCCACACCCTGCCAGATGACGGCCAGAACCAGGATGTTGACATCCTGTTTCCCCAGCTTCCAGTTGGTTCGGTCGAGGACAAATTCACGCTGTCTGGGATCCGGCAGCAAAGTGAGAACGACACGGGCCAGGTCAGCAGGGCAAATGGGATGGTGATCAAAGAATCGCTCGATGCGACGAATGAGAGAAGTGGTCAGCCTGTCACCAGGCCAGCGCTCTGCGAGCGCTGCATGTCGGACGTCCTTGGCGCTGAGCAGGACGTAGACCATCATGGCGAGGAGTTCCACCTGGTTCTTGTGATAGTCCGGAAAATGGTGGGCCAGGCAGCGGGTGAATGCATTCAATTCAGTCGGAGACGCACTCTTTTATGCTGTCTGGCACTGGATTTTTCAAGCCCTCGCTAAAAGTGTCGGGTACTGAGAGGGTGGACAACACCCTGCTTGTTACGCCAGGTTAAACTGCCGATGTCCTCACAGCGCGCCTGAAGCGCAGACGGCCTTCAGAAGCCATTTAAGGACGCTCGGGACGGTGTTCAGCCTTTATAGTGCGGAACGTGAAGGCCATTATTCCTGCGGCGGGTCTGGGCACCCGGCTTCGTCCGTTGACGTTTACCCGTCCCAAACCGGTGCTGCGCGTGGCCGGGTCACCGATCATCCGCCACGCCATCGACACCCTACGCGAGGCGGGCATCTCGGCCGTGGGGATCGTGGTCTCGGAGTTCACGCGGGCGGAAATTCAGCATGCGCTGCGGCAGGTAACGGACATTCCGGTCACGCTGATCGAGCAGCGCGAACAACTGGGCCTGGGACACGCGGTCATGACGGCGCGGGAGTGGGTGGGGCAGGATGACTTCTGCGTTTACCTGGGTGACAACCTGTTCGAGTTCGGCGCAGCCCCGTTCGTGCAGGCGTTTCAGGAACGGCGCAGCGCCGCGCGCATCGCGCTGGTGGAGGTGCCCAACCCCACGGCGTTTGGCGTGGCGGAACTGGACGGCGAACGGATCATGCAGCTGGTAGAGAAACCCAAAGAACCCAGAAGCAACCTGGCGGTGGCGGGCCTGTACTGCTTCACACCGGAGGTGTTCACGGCACTGGACGGCATGCCGCCCTCGGCGCGCGGCGAGTACGAGATTACCGATGCCATTCAGCGCCTGATCGATTCGGGCGCGGAGGTCATCGGGCAGCGGGTGCAAGGGTGGTGGAAGGACACGGGCCGCCCCAGTGACCTGCTGGAGGCCAACCAGTTGCTGCTGGAGAAACTGGAGGCCAACGTGCAGGGCGAGGTGCTGAATTCACGGGTGAGCGGGCGGGTATTCCTGGCTCCATCAGCGCGGGTGGTGAACAGCCAGATTGTCGGCCCGGCGTACATTGGTGAGGACGTCCTGATCGAGAACGCCTACGTGGGCTCGTTTACCAGCATCGGCCGGGGTACGGTGATTCGCAACGCGGAAGTGGAGCACAGCGTCATCGAAGCCGAGGCACGCATCGAGAATCTGGAGACGCGCCTTCAGGAGTGCCTGATCGGCGTGCGGGCCGAGGTGCGGGGCGGGCGCACCCTGCCGCGTACGCACAAGTTGACGGTGTCGGACGCCAGTATCATCGAGCTGGCCTGAGGGCTTTCACGCCCACTCGCCGGGCAGTTCCGCCTGGCCCTGCCAGTGGGCGTGAAGTTGCTGAAGCAGGCCGACCAGATCGGCGAAGTTCAGGGGCTTGGTCAGGAAGGCTTTGGCGCCGAGGGTCTGGGCACGCTGCCGGTCGTGGCGGGCGCCGGACGTGCTCAGGACGATGACGGGCAGCACGGCCAGGGCCGGGGCCGCTTGCAGGCGGGTCAGCACCTCGAAGCCGTCCAGGTGCGGCATGTTCAGGTCGAGCAGCAGGTAATCGGGGAGGGTGCCGGCATTCAGCTGGTCTTGCAGGGTTTGCAGGGCGTCCGCGCCGTCGAGGGCCGCGTGCAGAGTGTAGGTCAGGCCAGAGGCCTCCAGCGCCATTTCCACCAGCAGCAGGTCGGCCGGCGAGTCGTCGGCCAGCAGCAGATGCAGTGGCCGCCCAGTTACGTGCGCCCCAGTCACACGCTGCCCCGCTCGTCGGGCAACACGAAAGTGAAGGCCGCGCCCTGGCCGGGGGCTGACGCGACCGTCAGGGTGCCGTGGTGTGCCCGCGCAATCCCCAGCGCGAGCGTCAGGCCCAGGCCCTGGCCCAGCGCCTCGTCCCGTGACGTGCCGGGCCGGTCGAGGTGCTGCATCAGTTTGAAGATGCGCTGGTGGTATTCGGGGGCAATGCCGGGGCCGTTGTCCTGCACGGTAAGGTGCCAGGCATGAGGCTGCCGGGCCGCCTGCACGGTGACCTGCGGCCCGCCGTGGGTGGCGGCGTTGCGCAGCAGGTGGCTCAGCAGTTCGGTGACGCGGCGCTCGTTGGCATATACGGTGGGCAGCGGCGCGGGCACACGAACCTCGGTTCCGGCCTGCTCCAGTTCCGGGGTGTCTGCGCGGGCGCGGGCCAGTGCGGCGTTCAGGTCGACGGCGCTGCGGGTCAGGACGGGTTCGGTCATGACCTCCACGTAGCTGTGCAGGTCGCGCAGCAGCGTGCGCAGGCGAATGCTTTCCTGCCTTAGGTGGCGCAGCATCTCGCCGCCCCTGGCGTCCAATGTACCCCCGTAACGCGCCGTGATCAGGTCGGCAAATTGCGAGAGCCGCCGCACGGGTTCCTGCATGTCGTGCGACATCACGAACGCGAACTGCTGCCACTCGCCCACCGAAAGGGTCAGGGCCGCGTTCAGTTCACGCAGGCCCTGCAAGCGCTCGCCCAGGGTGCTGGTCAGGCTGAGTTGCAGGGCCTGCGCCTCCTCGATCTCGCCTGGGTGCCAGGGGCGGCTATGGCCCCGAACCTGCTGGCGGTAGGTGTCGAAAGACGCGCGTGGCCCCATTTCCCCCTTGGCGTTCTCGGGCGTGGCCCCGCCCCAGGGAATGACCAGATCCACCTCGGGCCGCAGCCACACCACGGCCTCCTGCCAGCCGCGCCCGATGCTGATGGCCAGCACGCCGCTGGCCTGCGTCTGGCCCTGCGCGGCGGGGAAGGCCTCCTGCAAAGTGTCGGTGGCCCACACGCTCTCTTCACGGGTGGGCAGCCAGGCCAGCAGCGCCTCGATGAAGGCCGCGTCGGGCACCTGGCCCAGCGTGCGCCACCCGCCTTCGAAGGAAAGAATCACGCCACCGGCCCGCATGAAGCCTGGCAGATCCAGCTCGGGGGCGCTGAAGGTGTCGAGCGGATGCGCGGTGCGGGCGGCCACCTCGATCAGGGCGCGGTGCCTCTCTCCCAGGCCCTGGCGGAAAGCGTCGGTCTCGGCGCGGTGCTTGAGGCGCACCTGCAACCCCACCAGGCGGCCCAGGTAATCCAGCGCGGTGCGCGCCTCGGGCGGCACCACCAGCGGCGTCTGGTGGTGGCAGGCAATCAGGCCCCACAGCCGGCCTTCCACGACCACCGACACCGACAGGCTGGAAGCCACCCCCATGTTGCGCAGGTACTGCAGGTGAATGGGCGAGGTGGCCCGCAGCACCGCGCCGCCCAGGGGCGTAGGCACGATGGTCTGCGGGTCGAGCACCGGGATCAGCGGCGCGGCGGGGGCGTTCACGTCGGCGGTCAGGCGCAGCAGGTGACGCACGTACAGGGCGCGGGCCTGGCGCGGAATATCGGACTCTGGGAAGCGGTGATCCAGGAAACTGTGCATGTCCGGGCGCCTGGCCTCGGCAATCACCAGGCCGCTGTCGTCCGGCTCGAAGCGGTACAGCATCACGCGGTCGAAACCCGTGATTTCGCGTACCGCCTCCACCGCCACCTGCGCCAGTTCGGTAACGGAGGCGGTGGCCTCCAGCGCGAACACCGCGTTGCGCAGCGCCTGCGGCCCGGTGGCGTCCTGCGGAGTGGTGGGTTCCAGCTCCACGATGAAACGCTCCTGCCCGGCACTGGACACGCGGTGAGCGGTCAGCGCCAGCAGGCCGGGCCGGCGCGGCGGCGCCCAGGTCAGGCGGTACTGCAACGAGTCCGGCACGCCCGGTGGCAGCGCATCCTGCAGCTGCTGCAGCGTGGCGCCGTCCAGCACGTCCTGCAGGTCAGCGCCCAGCAGGTCTTCCGTGCGGCTCCCCAGGTAACCGTGCACATTGTCGCTGACCTGCAGAATCAGGCCGCTGCGGGCGTCCACCACCAGCAGGGCGCCGTGCGGCTGCACGCTGCCGGGAATGTGGATGGGTTCGCGCTCGCAGTTGTCACGGTCGATGGCCGGGCCGCCCAGGTAGGTGGGGGGCAGCAGCGTCGGGTCAGGCTTCACAACACCTCCCATCCTGCCACAGCCGCCGAGAAGGCGCCGAAGGCCATCCGGGCTTCCTGCACGATTTCATTGGCCATGGTACTGGCACGGTGTTCAACAGGAGAATCGGATTGTGCGCACTCCAGCAAGACCTGCCCGAAAACCCGCCACTTCGCGCCGGTGTCGGGGCCGTACCCGCTGAAATACGCGGCACCGCTGCCGGTGTCCAGCTTCAGGTGCTGCTTCAGGTGACGGCGGATCAGCTGCCCGCCCAGCGTCGAGCCTTCCAGCACATACAGCGTTCCGTAAGCGGCGGGCAGGGTGGTCGCCAGCGTGTGCGGCAGCGCGAACTCGGGCGCGCTCAGGCCCAGGGCACCCAGGTCGGCTTGCAGCGCCGGGGTGTGGCGGCGGGCCGGGTAGTCCAGCGCCGCGGGCCAGGGCAGGGCCGCCAGCCGGCGTTCCAGCGGCAGCACCACGCCGGCGAAGGCCCGCAGCACGGCGGCGTACTGTTCCAGGGTCAGGTCGGGGTGCAGCAGGGGAAGGCTGGCCTCCAGGGCCAGATGCTCGGCCCGCGTGCCGTGCTTGAGGCGTTCCAGGATATTCAAGTCGTCCAGAAGGTAGCATGCAGGGTGTGCAGCAAGTTGACCGTGCGTAAAGTTAACCCTGAAGTCAACCCCGGAGAGCCGGTTTTGCTGGAGCCGGTTTTGCTGGGGCTGGATGCCGGGGGCAGCGGCACCAAATGGCACCTGCGGCGCGGCGACACCACGCTAGGTCAGGGCCGCGCGGCTCCGCTGACCACGCTGCTGCTGGGCACGCCGCAGGGCCAGGCGGCCCTCCAGGAACTGCGGGACGCGCTGCCCACGCGGCCGGACGCCCTGCACGCGGGCCTGCCCGGCCTGGCGCACGGCAGCGAGCGCGCCGCCTGGGCGCAAGGGGTGCTGGCGCAGGCTTTCGGTCTTCCTACAGAGAGGGTACAGGTAGAAAATGACCTCGACCTGGCCTTCCGCGCCCACCTGGAGCCCGCATCGGGGGGCCTGCTGTACGCCGGAACCGGCAGCATCGCTTACGGGGTGCTGGCGGGCGGGCGCGTGGTGCGGGCCGGCGGACGCGGCTACCGCATCGGGGATGACGGCGGGGGCAGCAGCATAGGCCGCGCGACGCTGCGCTGGCTGACCGACGCGCTGGATGTCGGCCGGGTGCCGGGGGGCGTGCTGGCCCACGAATTGCACGCGGTCATGGGCGGCCTCGACTGGGACACCGTGCGGGCCTTCGTGTACGAGTCGCCGGGCGCGTCCACGCTGGCACAGCTGGCCCGGCCGGTCAGCGAGGCTGCGAATCAGGGGGATGGGGCGGCGCTGGACATTCTGCGGCAGGCCGCTCAGGCCCTGGCTGACCTGGCTGGGCGCCTGCGGCAACAGGCGGGTCTGCCCGACTGGCCCATCGTTGCCACGGGCGGCGCGCTGCAAAGCCAACCCCTGGCGGCCCTGTTGCGCGAGGCCCTGCCGGGCGTTCAGCTTCAGTTCAGGGCGCACGAGGCCGAGGCGTCCGCGCGGGCCGGCGACCTGTTTAAGCCTTGAATGCCGGGCGACCCGGCGCGGGGGCCACGTCCTCCGGGGATGTGCCGAAGCTCAGGGCGAAGGTGGTGCCCTGCGGCCCGGTGCTTTCCACGTGCAGCCGGGCGTCCATCTGGCTGGCGATCCACTCGGCGATGGAGAGCCCCAGACCCGCGCCACCCAGGTCGCGTTGCCGGGCCGGATCGGCGCGGTAGAAGCGCTCGAAGATGTGCGGCATCTCTTCGGCGGGAATGCCGCTGCCCTGATCCGTGACGCGCACCGTGGTCTGCGATACGGCAGTCTGATGCACAGTGGTCTGCGGCGCCGCCCTGTTCCCCGGGTCGCTGTGCCCTGATGCGCTGCCCCCTGAGCCGCTGCCCCTTGACTCAGCGCCCGGCCCGGCCACGCTGTCCAGTTGCACCGTGATGGGTGTCCCGGCCGGGCTGTACTTCACGGCGTTGTCGAGCAGGATCAGCAACAGTTGCTTCAGGCGGTCGCGTTCGGCCTGCACGGTCACGCTCTTTTCCGGCAGCTGGAGGTGAAAGGCGTGGTCGGCGGTGAGTTTCCGGGCGTCGCGCACGGCCTCCAGAATCACCTCGTTCACGTTGACGGGCGCGCGGCGCAACTGCACGCCAGCGTCACTGCGGGCCAGCAGCAGCAGGTCTTCGACCAGGCGGGTCATGCGGCCCGTCTCCCGCTCGATCTCGCCCAGCATCTCCCAGCGTTCGGCCTCCCCCAGGTGCGGGTGCCGGCGCAGCAGTTCCAGGTTGCCGCTCATCACCGTCAGCGGCGCGCGCAGTTCGTGCGAGGCGTCCCCCACGAAGCGCTGCTGGGACTTCCAGGCGTCTTCCAGGCTGCCCAGCATGCGGTTGAAGGTGGTGGCCAGGCGGCCCAGTTCGTCGCGGTTGCCGCTGGTCTGCACGCGCCGGCCCAGGTCGCGGCTGTCGGCGATGGCGCGGGCGGCGTCGGTCAGGCGCGACACCGGGCGCAGGGCCGCGCCCGCCACCCACCAGCCGATCAGCAGCACCGCCAGGGTCGAGAGCAGCACGATGTTGCCCAGCATGCGGGCCATGTTCAGTGAAGCCTCGTCCAGGCGGCCCAGCGGCGAGAGGCCCTCCACATACCCCACGGTGCGGCCCGCCTTGACGACCTGAATGACGTACCTGCGCCAGCGCTGGCCCTCGTAGGTAATGATGCCGAAGGCGGAATTCTTGCTGGTGGGCACGCTCGCCTGCGGCAATGGGAAAGGCAGCACCTTCAGGTACGCGGGTTCCGCCGGATGCTCCAGCGGGCCCTGCGGGCGAACCGGGCGCAACCCGGGATCGCTGGCAGAGACGTACATCAGTTCGCCCTTGGGGGAGTAACTGCGCATTACCATCACGATGCCGTCCTTGGTCGGCCCCAGCGTGTCGGTTTCCAGCGCGTAAGAGCGTCCATACGTGCGAATGCCGTTCTCGACGATGCGGGCACTGACCACCAGCAGCCGGTCGAGCGACAGGTACTGTTCGCGCACCGACGCCGTGTAGCTCACCAGCCCCACGGTCAGCAGCGCCAGGGCGCACAGCAGCCCGTACAGCAAGCTCAGGCGCACGCGCAGGGTCATGCGCCTACTCTACCTGTCCCTCCCCTGGGCTTTCGTGCTTTACGCCCGAGTTGGATGGGTATCCGCCGAGCAAGTCGGGGAAAAGGCATGTGTGGTCGCGCAGACACGCCGGCCCTGCCCGCCAGGGGTCGGTGCTGGTTCATCGGCCCAGATCCGCATCTTCCGACCATCCGTCAGGTCGGGGAGCACGCTGGCCGCCCGTCCCATATTCTCCAGCTCGGATGCGTGACGATAGCCCCTGCCCCTACTGCGATACCGCTGAACTTCGACGCGACGCTTTCGTCCTGGAGAATGAACTGTGCCTGCTGAGCATCAAACCCAGCGAGACGGGCGCCCTGGAAGGAGCGGGCATCATCATCCCGAAAGCCCACCGGCCCACGGTGTTCGACCTCACGCCGCAGGAATGGGTCGCCACACAGGAGTTGCTTCTCCAGGCGAAGGCGCATCTGGACGCCACGCTCGCTCCTGACGGATATAACGCGGGGTGGAATGTGGGCGAGGTCGGGGGCCAGCACGTGATGCACGCCCACTTTCACGTGATGCCGCGCTTTCAGGACGAACCGAGGGCCGGACAGGGAATCCGCAGTCACCTCAAAGACGCTGGGAATCGGCGCCGATCCTGACCACAGTCGGCCGAAGCCGTGGCCTGGCTGGCCCCAGATTCACCTGGGCGACGCCCCACGGCAAGGGTTCCTCTAGGCCAGGAGGGCCGACCCGAGAGCCAGGCACAGGGGCGAATAGATCGCTGTGTTCAGCCTGCGGAACTCGGGGTTGGCCTGGGTCAGGGCAGGCAGCGTGAAGCCCAGGCCTCCCCGCGCCAGCAGGGTGGCGCCCGCCAGCTGGCAGATACGCTGGCTGAGCGGCTGCCAGGGGCCAGGCCGGTGCGCGGTCACGAGGGCCGCTGTGGTGAACGTCAACGCGCCGGCCACGGCGAAACAGGCCGCCGGCGAGGGAAGGTGCCGTGGGGGGTTGGGAAACACCTTGCGCCCCAGGCTGGCCGGGTCGTGGCCGGGCCACACGCCGCCGCGCCCCCAGTGGGCGTGCAGGCCAGCGACGCCGAGCAAGGTCGCGCCGGTCAGGGTGGTGAGCAGCGGTAAACGGGTTTCACGGGTCTGGTTCATTTCAATTCCTTGTCTCATACGGATTCCGTCTGTTTCGTTTGCGAATCGGGAAAGAACCGTTTTGCAAACGATTTGATCGGAGTCTGTCTCATGTCAATACTGCGGGGGTTGAGGGGCGTCGTGGATCATCATCTGGCGGGCATTGTGCTGCGCGGCGGCCTCTGGAGTCCGCCCGATGACCCAGTCGCGCAGGCGCAGGAGGGGGGCAGCTTCGAGTTGTCCAAACCGGCCCACCACACGTGATTGCCGCGCGATGGCCTGCACCCGCGTTCTGCGCACCTGGGCATAAGAGGCCAGGGCCTGCGGTGTCAGCCCCTGGTGGTACAGGCATTCGGCCAGCACCACAGCGTCCTCGATGCTGGTGCCGGCCCCCTGACCCAGGTTGGGGGTCAGGCCGTGGGCCGCGTCGCCCAGGAAAGCCAGGCGCGGCCTGTGCCACACATGCGTTTTCAGTTCCCGGACATCCGTTTGAATGACCCTGGTTTCGGGCGGCATGCTGTCCATGACCCGCCGAACCTCTTCAGGGAATGCCTCAAAGAGCGGCCAGGGAAAAGCGGGAGACTTGACCCGCGCCGGACTGTTGAAGGTCGCATACACGTAGAGTTGCCCCTGCCCGATAGGCACCAGGCCGAGGCGGCGTCCTGAGCCCCAGTATTCGACCGGTTCGCTCAGGCCCAGCGGGTCAGGCTGCGTGTAGCGCCAGCTGGTGTACCCGCTGTAGACGGGCGAAGGGGTGCCGGGCTGACTGCGGCGCACGCCCGAGTGCAGGCCGTCGGCCGCGACCACCAGCTCGTAAAGGGCCTTTCCTTGCCCGCTGGTGACCTCGATGTGCTCTCGCCTGTCCTGCACGTCCGTGACCTCCCGGCCGTACTGGGGCTGTAAGCCCTGGCTCAGGATGTGCCGCAGGTCGGCGCGGTGAATGGCAAGCGCCTCGCCCCAGCGGCTGAGCGCCTTCAGGTCGAGGTCTTGCAGCACGGCGCCGCTATCACTTTTGATGCGGGCGCGGTGGTAGACCTGGCCGCGTGCGCGCAGGGCTGGCCCGAACCCCAGGGCATCAAGGAGGCGGGTGGCGTTGATGGTCAGCGAAAGGCCGGCGCCTTCTGGCCGGGTGGGCGGCATCTGCTCGAACAGGTCAAACTCGATGCCCCGTTTGCGGAGGCACTGGGCCAGCGTCAGGCCTCCGATCCCCGCCCCGACGATCAGTATCTTTCCGGTCATGCGCGGTGCACCTCCAGCTGCCAGCTGAACTGCTGGGCCAGGCGCGGTTCAAGCGATTCGAACGCGATGGCGCCACAGAACCAGCTTTGCAGCAAGCCCTGGTACAGCCCAAACACCAGTTCGGCCAGCAGCGTGGGGTCGGTGTCGCGGCGCAGTTCACCCCGGCGGCGGTAGCCATCGATGATCTCGGCAAGGTGCGCAATAAAACGCTGTGCCTGCTGAATCTCCTGTTCCTGCCAGCGGTTCTTGCCGTACAGGAATTCGCGGCAAAACGCCCTGGAGAGTTCGGGATGCTCGCCATAAAAGTGCAAAAAGGGCTGCAACTGCCTGAGCAGGGCCACGTCCAGCGGCGCCCCGTCCTCGTGGGCTGGAACGCCGAGGCGCTGGGCAATGGCGTCATGAAAGACCAGCAGCAGCAGTTCGGCCTTGTCTCCGGCATGCAGGATCACCGTGGCCGGCGACACGTCCGCCTGCTCGGCGATCTGACGCACCGTGGTGGCGTCGTACCCCTGGGTGCTGAACAGCTGCCAGGCCGCCTCGCGGATGCGCTCCAGCCGCTGCTGCTTGTGTCTCTCCCGCCGAGTTTCCGTTTGCTCCATACCAGCAGAGTAAAGTAAACGTGTTTAAAAATAAACATGTTTATTCTAGGTCGATGGAAAATAATGGGAAGTCGCGCTCTGCGGTAGAGCCCTCCTTACCCTTTGCGAAGCACGTACCCGACGCCGCGAATGGTGTGAATGAGGCGTGGTTCACCGGCTTCTTCGAGCTTTTGCCGGAGTTGCTTGACGTAGGTTTCCACGACGTTCGGGTCGCCCAGGAAATCCAGGCCCCAGGCGCGGTCGAGCAGTACGGATTTGCTCTGCACGCGCTCGGGTTGCTCCATGAAGGCGTGCAGCAGCCGGAATTCCTGCGCGGTGAGGGTAATATCGCGCCCGGCGCGGCTCACGGTGTGGCTGGCCGGGTCAAGCGTCAGGTCACTGAAGGTCAGGCCGCTGGGCGTGTCCTGCTCACGCCGGCGCAGCAGGGCACGGACGCGGGCGACCAGCACGTCGAAACTGAAGGGCTTGGTGACG
Source organism: Deinococcus fonticola (assembly GCF_004634215.1). NCBI lineage: Bacteria > Thermotogati > Deinococcota > Deinococci > Deinococcales > Deinococcaceae > Deinococcus > Deinococcus fonticola. The sequence goes on from NZ_SMMH01000012.1 coordinate 12,451, forward strand.
TAATCGTCTGCGCCGCCCCGGAAGCCCGCCACCTGTTCGCCGGGGCCGTCACGGGCGGTTAGCATCAGCACCGGCAGGGAAGGATGGGTCTGGCGCAGTGAGCGCAGCACGTCCAGGCCATCGATACCGGGCAGCATCACGTCCAGAATCACCAGATCGGGCGAGCAGGGCCGCAGCGCCGAGAGGCCCGTTTCGCCGTCCGGGGCCGTCTCCACCGTGAAGCCCTCGTACTTCAGGCCGCGTTCCAGCAGACTGCGGACGCCGGGGTCATCGTCGATCACCAGGATGCGGGCAGGCACCCTCCCAGTGTAAGGGGACGGAGTGTAAGGGGCCAGCTTCAGGGGGTGCCCTCAGCCGGGCCTCAGGTTCGCTCCAGGGTCGGAACAGCTTGAACTTTTACCCTGCGGGCATGACCCTACAAACTCAGGTCAAGGTGTTTTCCGCCGACCTAGCGTCGTTCGGTGGCGTGCGCCTGCGCCGCGTCAGCGTGCTGGTGGGCGGGCAGCCGCGGCAAATGCTGCTGCACGAACTGGGCCGCGCCGGGGCCTTCGTGATGTCCGGCGCGGCCGGGGCTGATGGGGCGGCGGCCTATGCCGGTGAACTGCTGGTCAAAGCCGAGTGGGGTGAGCCGCTCGGCAGCGTCACCGAGCTGCACAGCGACCCGGTGTCCGGCGAGGTACAGGGCTACACCGTGCAGCTGCGCGTGAAGGGCCAACACCCTGTGACGGTGCACCTGGCCGCCGACGCGACGTTCTGGTGGAACGGCGAACTGTGCTGCACCAAACGCGCCGCCTACCACCTGCGCGACATCGGGCGTGGACGCCGTGACCCGCGCAGCCCCCTGCCGCCCGCCCCGGCTCGCGGGCGGGTGCGGGCCAGCGCCGCCTGATCCGGGAAAAAACGTTGAAGGAGACGCGCAGAGCGTCTCCTTCTCCATTCGGTCGGCTTCAGTGCGCGGCGGCGCCCCGCTTAGGGATGAAGTGCATGACCGCCACGATGATGGCGCCCACGGTCAGGCCGACAATGCCGGAGACCACGGTTTCCACCAGCCATTTCACGAAGCTGGCGGCGGCCGGCAGGGCCACTTCGGCGCGGTGCTCCAGGTCGTGCAGCAGGTGCGCGGGGCCTTTAATCCCCAGTTCCTCCAGGCCCACGATCAGGATGTGGCCGCCCACCCACAGCATGGCCGCCGTGCCGATGGTGGCCAGCGCCGAGAGCACCAGCGGCATGCCCTTGACCAGGCCACGCCCGAAGCCCGCCAGGCCGGAGCCGCTGCGGGCCAGGCGCAGGCCGATATCGTCCATTTTCACGATCAGGGCCACCACGCCGTACACCAGCGCGGTGATCAGCACCGCCACCGCGATCAGGCTGGCGGCCCGCAGGCCCAGGCTCTGGTCGGCTACTTCAGACAGGGCGATCGCCATGATCTCGGCGGACAGGATGAAATCGGTGCGGATGGCCCCGGCGACCATCTGCTGCTCGTGCTCACGGGTGCCCTGGGCAGCGGCGGCGCTTTCCCCTTCTTCGTGGTGCCCACCGCTGAGCGCCTCATAGACCTTTTCTGCGCCCTCGTAGCACAGGTACAGGGCGCCCAGCATCAGGATGGGCGTGATGGCCTGCGGCAGGAACTGGCTGAGCAGCAGCGCCACCGGCAGGATCATGATGATCTTGTTGCGCAGTGAGCCGATGGCAATGCGTTTAATGATGGGCAGTTCGCGGTCCGGCGTGAAGCCGGTGACGTAACGGGGCGTCACGGCGGTGTCGTCCACCACCACGCCCACCGCCTTCAGGCTGGCCTTGCCGGCGGCGGCGCCGATATCGTCCACCGACGCGGCGGCCAGTTTGGCGATCAGGGCCACGTCGTCCAGCAGCGCCACCAGGCCGCCGCTCATGCCGAGACCTCGCGGCGGGGAGCAGGCGGGACAAAGGAAGGTTCGGGAAAGAAGCGGGTCACGTTCCCTAAAGTAGCAATTCTGCGCTCTGAGGGCATTCCGGTGAAGTTAACGTGCGCCTGCCCAGGGAGGCACTCAGAAGCCCTCGACCTCGGCAGACACGTCGTCCTCGGCGACGGCCACGTAACGGCGCGTGGTGTCCACCGAAGCGTGCCCCAGGAACAGACCCACCCGCGTGAAATCGCGCGTGGCGGCGTACAGGCGCGTGCCGGAGTGCTTGCGGGCGGCGTGAAACCCGCGCCACACCAGGCCAGCCTGCGCGAAGGCTTTTTTCATGCGGTAGCACGCCTGGCCGTAATCCCAGGCGAAGTAGCGCCCGTCTGCTGTGACCGGCGGCACGTCGTGCAGGGCGGCGCGCACCCTGGCCCCCAGCGGCACACGCCGCACCTTGCCACCCTTGCCATGCACAGTCAGGGTATGCCCGTGCAGGTCGCCCTGCCGCACGCCCAGCGCCTCGTTGACGCGCAGGCCGGCGTGGGCGCACAGCAGCAGCAGGGCCGCCAGGCGCGGCTCGCAGAGGGGCAGCACCGCGTCGATTTCGCGCATGTACGGCGGGTTCTTCACGATGCCAGGGGTGGGGTCGGCGGGCACGAAGGCGCCGTCGAAGGGTTGCGCTTCGGTGGCCCCGGCCCAGCGCAGGGCGCGGTACAGGGCGCGCGCCCCGGCCACGTACTGCGCCACGGTGGCTGCCGACAGCCGGCCCGTTTTGCCTTTGCCCTGGCTGGGGCGCTGCTGCAGGGTCGCCAGGTAACGCCCGCCGTCGCGCCGCCCCGGACGCAGCAGTTGCACGCCACTTGCCTGCGCCCACGGCACGAAATCGCGCACGGCCAGCGCGTAGGCGTCCAGGGTTTTGCGGCTGGTTCGTGCTCCCTTGCGGCTGGCGGTGGTCATGTACGCCTGCGTGATCAGGGTCAGGGCCTCCACGTCGTAGGTGGCCGCCGCTTCCACCGCCCGCACCCGCAGCGTCTGATCGGACAGACCGGCCAGACCAAGCGCACTCTGCACCGGCACCAGATCATTCACGCCGACAGTGTAGTGCAGCGCCAGGAGGGGCGCAGTAATCGTTACACTGGGCCACCCGCTACACTGGGGCATGACGTTTTCCGACGATCAGGCCCGCAAGCTGACGCAGGCTTTGCAGCAAGCTGATCTGGAAGCCCTGTTGCCCCTGATCCGTGAACAGTTGCCGGTGCCGCCCAACCAGGCGTATACGCTGCTGCGCCTGATCTTCGAGCAGGCCGCGCGGGAGCATGTGAACCTGCTGTACCCGCCAGACGATTTTCACCCGTGGCTGCTGCGGGCCGCGAGCATCAACCACAATGGCCGCGAGGCCAAACCCAACACCATGCGGCTGCGGGTGTCGCTGCTGTCCAAGATCTACTCGTACCTGGTGGATCAGGAACTGCTGCTCAAACACCCCTTGCAGCATCTCAAGCGCCCGCCCAACGAACGCAAGACCACGCCGCTGCTGCCCCGCGCCGATCTGGAACGCCTGCACCTGCACACGCGCGCTGATCCGGCGCTGCACGCGGCGCTGATCCTCATCGACGAGCACGCCTTCCGGGTGCGCGAGCTGCTGCAACTTCAGTGGGAGGATTTCGACCCGGCGACCGGCGCGGCCCTGCGTCCGCATGCCCTGACGCGCCTGAGTGACACGGCCCTGCACGCGCTGCACCCCTTGCAGGCGCAGGCAGGCGGTACCTTTGCGCGCGGGCGGGTTTTCCCTTACAAGTACGAGCGTGACCTGCGTTCGGCGCTGCACCTGGCCTGCCGCCAGGCAAACGTACCCTACACCCCGCCGGGCGAACTGCGGCGCGTGGCCCTGCGTGATCACCCATTCACCGCGCAGCAGGCCGGGTTCGCTGCGCTGGACGGCGACCGCAGTTTGGCGAAAGCCACCGAGCTGGCGCGCGGCGTGGCCGAACGGCTGGGAGGAGACAGAGGCCATACAGAGCCGGAGAACCCACCGCAGACGCCTTAAGGTTCGGTACGGTCACTGTCTGTACGGGTGGGCGCGGCTGCTGGAGTGGATGCTAAAGAGCGATGTTTATCTGTAGCCTACTTCCGTGGGCTGCTGTGGCTGGCCGAAATGCTGTTACCCAACTGCACCTGTGGCACCCGCTCACTCCAACGTGCAGGAACGGGGTGGGGTCGTCTGGCTTACCCCTGACCAGCAACACATTGTCCGGTCAGATTGCAGTCCTAAAATTCTGTTATGAGCGAAGCTGATCTACAACCCTTGCTGGTGCTGCACGTGCCCGCCGGGCATGAGATCGACCCGCAGGCGCTGGGGGAACTCACCGGGTACGTCGGCGAGCGCTACGGCGCGGCCATCCTGATCAACAAACGCACCCTGCCCGGCGGACCCACCAGCCCGGTGCTGCTGGGCCGCTGGCCGCCCACCAACCCCACGGACATCCTGATCGATCTGGCCCCCAGGGTCGGGCGCGTATTCTTCAACCTCGACTGGCTGGAAAAAAGCCTTTAGAGCAGGTCGCCGAATTCCCTGGCACCCTCCCCACTGTGGGGGCGTCAACTCTCATCAGGTTCTAGGCTGACGTCAGATCCGGCCGCGTAGCATGGGTCGATGAAGTTGCCCCTGACCTGCGCCGCCCTGATTCTCGCGCTGCTGGCCGCCGCCTGCGGATCGGCACCCGCCGCCGGCGACCCGCCCGCTTCCGGTGTCGGCTGCGCGGCGCTGGGCTCGCAGGCCATGACCTCCCTGAGCGTGACCACCACGCCGACTCCTGCCGCCCTGACCCCCGCCACCAACTGGACCGCGCCGCACGCCAGCGGCAAACTGCTGATTGCCAGTCCGGCCACCATGACCGCGCAGGGCGTCGCGGCTCTGCAAGCCCTGAACGTAACCACCGTGACGCCGGGCCTGCAGGAAGTGCGCACGCCCGCCGGCAAGACCGACCAGGCTTTCGCGCAGGAGTTGAAGGACGCTGGCCTTCAGGTGCAACCCGACTTCCTGTACCAGCCGCTGGCCGTGACCAACGACCCTGGCTTTCCCGGCAACGCGGGCCTGCGCGTAAACGGCGAACCCATGACGCAAACGTACCTGACGCGCATTCAGGTGCCGGCTGCGTGGGACGTGCTGCAAAAATGCAGCCTCTCCCTCAGCGGCGCGCTGACCGCCGTGCTCGACTCTGCCGTGGACACCACCCACCCGGAACTTCAGGGGCGCGTCAACGCGAACGTCTCGCAGGTCGGCACGCTCAGCGGCAGCGTCTCGCACGTGTACACGCACGGCACCGCCGCCGCCGGCATCATCGGGGCGACCGGCAACAATGGCGCGGGCCTGAGCGGGATCGGTCAGCAGCAACCGCTGCTGCTGGAAGAAGTCATGACGAGTGAGGGCGCCTCCACTTCCGACCTGGCCGCCGCGCTCTACGACTCCGTGAAGCGCGGCGCGAAGGTCATCAACATCAGCCTGGGCGTACCCACCAATCCCGGCGACAAGGCACTGGATCAGGCGCTGGGCAGTGCCGCCGTCAGCGCCGTGCTGGTGGCCGCCGCCGGCAACACCAGCACCGATGTGTACTACCCCGCCAGTCACCCCGCCGTGATCGCCGTGGGGGCGGTGGGCAGCAGCGACGACACGCTGACCTGGTACAGTGCCCGCCCCAGTGCGCCCGGCAACCGTGCCCTGGACATCGTGGCCCCCGGTGGGGCCGGCGACGGCAGCAGCGCACACGACCTGCTGACCCTGGCCCCCGGCGGGGGGTACGCCGCCATGGCCGGCACCAGTTTCGCCGCGCCGCAGGTGGCAGGCGTGGCCGCCCTGATGCGGGCCGCCAATCCTGGCCTCAGCGCCGCCCAGACCCGCGCCCTGCTGCTGGGCAAAGTCAACAACGCCGCCGGCCTGCCCCTGCTGGACGCCCGCGCCGCCGTGACCGGGGCCATCACCGGGAAGTAACTGGAGCAGTTGACAAAAGAACGCCGTGCTTTTGGCCGAGCAGCGCGAGTGAATTCAGACGAGCAAGACGGACGGGCCCAGCTGCGCAGGAGAGAGTGGAGCGCGCTGAGGGGCCCTTCTACAGCGCGCGTCATTCGGAGAACGGCTCTCAACCCCTCACTGCGGACTCCTCACGGCGGACTCGGGGGGCGATGGCCCAGTTTCCAGTTCACGTCCGCTGCCGCGTCGCGCAGACGCCGCACCAGCGTGTCCGAGTGCGCCCAGCGCGCGCTGGGAAAACTGAGGCCCAGGGCGCACACCACGTCGCCCCGCGCGTCCCGGAGGGCCACCGCCAGGCCACTGGTTCCCGGCGACCACTCGTCCCGCGTGCGCGCCAGCCCATCCGAGCGAATGAGGGCCGCCTCCTGGGGCCACGGGAAAGGGCCGGTCCGGGGCGTGAACGGTTCGCGCTCCGGGGGCAAATCCAGGCCGTGCAATGCGTACAGCAGTTTTCCACTGGCGCTGGCGTGCGCCGGCAACACGAACTGCGTTTCACCGACCACGCTCTCGCCTTCGCGGCCCTGCACGCTGCGGGCGATGCAAAGGACATCCGGGCCGTTGAGAACCGCCAGAAAAGCCAGGGCGTGGGTGCCGCGCGCCAGGGCGTTCATGGCGTCGTGCGCCGGGCCGTACCAGGGGACACTGCCGTAAAGCGCACTGGACAGTTTCAGAAGCCGCCATCCCAGCCGGTAGCGCCCGCGCCCCACCTTCATCAGTAACCCGTTGTGCGTCAGGGTGGTCAGTTGCTCGTGAACGGTGGACGTGGGTTGCCCCACCTGCCGGGCCAGTTCGCTGAGCGACCACTCGGTGTGGTCGGCGTCGAAGGCCTCCAGCACGCACACGGCAGCGTCAACGGTGGCAAGCGAGCGGGTCACGCTGCCAGTTTACCTTTCCGTAATAACCGCAGAACAGCGGATTGACTCAATTCACTTCAGCCAGCAGCCTTTTCGACAGGTCGCGAAACACTGCGTCCGTTCCCTCAGTGACGTTGGACAGGAGAGTGAGGCGGAAGTCCTGCGCAGGAAGGACACCACTGGCAAAGCCCACTCCCGCGTCGGCCCCCATCATCCAGTATCTGCCTTCCGCGCCGTGCCAGAGGCCCAGACCATACCCCCCGCCGGAAGCGAAGGTGCTCCTGGGGCGCAGCATCTCGTCCACCCACCCCTTGTCCACGATGCGCCCCAGCAGAAGGGCGTCCCAGAGCCTGTGAATGTCTCCAGCGGTGGAGTAGATGCCGCCGTCCCCACTGCCCCGCACGGGAAGGTGGAGGACATTGGTACGGTCTGTCTGGGGGTCACTCAGGTAACCCAGGGCCGCTGAAGCAGGCAACTCATCCGAGCGGAGAAAAGCCGTATGGGACATGCCGGCTGGCTCAGTCACCCGCTGCCGCACCAGGTTTGCGAAGGAAAGCCCGGTACAGCGTTCCGCAATGAGTGCCAGCACCACGAAACCGCTATTGCAGTAAGCAAACTGCTCACCAGGGCTGAATTTCATGGGTTTCGCGTCCAGCAGCGGGAGGTAATCGAGTGTGTTCACCAGGCGGTGAACTGGAACGGGCATCAGGTAGTCATTCAGGTCCGGGTCGTCGTTCTCATCCAGATAGTCGCCTATGCCGGAACGGTGACTCAGCAGGTGTTCAATGGTCACCTCATCGGCAATGCAGGGTAAATCGCTGCTCAACAATGCCCGAACCCGACTTTCCAGCTTGAATTTGCCCTCGGCTATCAGGCTGATGATGACCAGTGCCGTCAGGGTCTTGGTTCCACTGGCAATACCAAATTGTGTTTGCGGCGTGTTGGGCAGATTCAGCGCGCGCTGAGCCAGTCCGTAACCGGATTCCAGCAGCGTTTCACCTTTCCGATCCAGCCGGATCACCCCTGAAAATTGATGGGACTGCATCAGAGAATGAATCTCTGCGACCAGCGTGTCGGTCTTACACATAATTCGCGTATTGTATGGGGCTTCACTCTGGCTTTGTTCACTCTTCCCGCCTTCTTTCCGTAATAACCGGAAAAACAGGTTGTGGTTGCCGGTCACTCCCGGCAGCATGGACGCAACTTAAAACCTGCCAGGAGGAACCCCATGACCCAGACCGAAACTGCCCCCGTGATCCGCGCCCCCAGAGGCCCCGAAAAGACCGCCAAAGGCTGGGTTCAGGAAGCCGCCAAGCGCATGCTGATGAACAACCTCGACCCGGAAGTGGCCGAACACCCCGAACAGCTGGTGGTGTACGGCGGGCGCGGCAAGGCCGCCCGCAACTGGGAGGCCTTCCACAAGATCGTGGAGACCCTCGACCGGCTGGAGAACGACGAGACCCTGCTGGTGCAGTCCGGCAAACCGGTGGCGGTGCTGAAGACGAACGAGTGGTCGCCGCGCGTGCTGATCGCCAACAGCAACCTCGTGCCGCACTGGGCCAACTGGGAGACCTTCGACAAGCTGGACAAAGCGGGCCTGATGATGTACGGCCAGATGACCGCCGGCAGCTGGATCTACATCGGCACGCAGGGCATCCTGCAGGGCACCTACGAGACCTTCGCGGGCGCGGCGCAGAAGCACTTCGGCGGTACCCTGAAGCACACGATCACCGTCACCGCCGGCCTGGGCGGCATGGGCGGCGCGCAGCCCCTCGCGGTGAAGCTGGCCGGCGGTGTGAGCATCAACATCGAGATCGACCCCACCCGCATCCAGAAACGCCTGGAAACCCGTTACCTGGACGAGGTGGCGGGTGACCTCGCGGACGCCATCAAACGCGCCGAGGGGTACAAGGCCCAGGGTGTGGCCCGCTCCATCGGCGTGCAGGGCAACGCGGCGCAGCTCGTGCCGCAACTGCTGGAGCTGAACTGGACGCCCGACCTGCTCACCGACCAGACCAGCGCCCACGACCCGATGTGGGGCTACATCCCGCCCGTCACGCCCGACGAGGACGCGAACAAGCTCCGCGAGGATCACCCCGAGGAATACCGCAAACGCGCCTACGAGGCGATGGCGACGCACGTCAGGGCCATGCTGGAACTCCAGCAGCGCGGCGCGGTGACCTTCGACTACGGCAACAACCTGCGCCAGCGGGCCTTCGAGTGGGGCGTGGAAAACGCCTTCGATTACCCTGGCTTCGTGCCCGCCTTCATCCGCGACAGCTTCTGCGAGGGCCGTGGGCCGTTCCGCTGGGTGGCCCTTTCCGGCGACCCCGAGGACATTCGCGCCACCGACCAGGCGCTGCTGGAACTGTTCCCGCACGACGAACGCCTGCAAAGCTGGCTGACCTACGCCGCCGACCAGATCGCCTTCCAGGGGCTGCCCGCCCGCATCTGCTGGCTGGGCTACAAGGAACGCGACCAAGCGGGCAAACTGTTCAACCAGATGGTGAAGGATGGCCGCCTGAAGGCCCCCATCGTGATCGGGCGCGACCACCTGGACGCCGGCAGTGTCGCCAGCCCCTACCGTGAAACCGAGGCCATGAAGGACGGCAGCGACGCCGTGAGCGACTGGGCGCTGCTGAACTTCGGGGTGGGCATCGCGTCGGGGGCCAGCTGGATGAGCTTCCACCACGGCGGTGGCGTGGGCCTGGGCTTCTCCCAGCACGCCGGCTTCGTGATCGTCGCCGACGGCACCGACGACGCCGCCCTGAAGCTCGAACGTGCCCTGACCAACGACCCCGGCATGGGCGTCATTCGCCACGCCGACGCCGGGTACGACCTCGCGCTGGACGTGGCGCGGGAACGCGGCATCGACCTGCCCAGCCTGGGCATCGAAGACCACGCATGAGCATGCCTGGCCACCTGACCTATTCCGGCATTCCTACCTTTGCCCGCGCCCCGCTGGTCGAGCCTTCCGGCGACTGGCAGGCGGACGTAGCCGTGCTGGGCGTGCCTTTCGATATTGCCCTGGGCTTTCGCCCCGGCGCACGCTTTGCGCCGCGTGCCCTGCGCGAAGCCTCATTGCGAAGTGTGCCGCCCTTTACTGGCCTGGACGGCAAAACCCGCCTCGCAGGCGTGACCTTTGCCGATGCCAGCGACGTGATTCTGCCCTCGCTCGAACCCCAACTCGCCCATGACCGCATCACCGAGACGGCACGGCAGGTGCGGGGGCGCTGCCGGGTGCCGGTGTTCCTGGGCGGCGACCACAGCGTCAGTTATCCACTGCTGCGTGCCCTCGATGACGTGCCGGAGCTGCATATCGTGCAACTGGACGCGCACCTGGACTTTACCGATATTCGCAACGACACCAAATGGAGCAATTCCAGCCCCTTTCGGCGGGCGTGTGAGGCGCTGCCCAACCTGAAGCACATCACCACCGTGGGCCTGCGCGGGTTGCGCTTCGACCCCGAAGCGGTGGCGGCGGCGCGGGCGCGGGGCCACACCCTGATCCCGATGGATGACGTGTCCGCCGACCTCGCGGGCGTGCTGGAGCGGCTGCCACAGGGCAAAAATGTCTACTTTTCCATTGACGTGGACGGCTTTGACCCCGCCGTGATTCCCGGTACGTCCAGCCCCGAACCCGACGGCCTGACCTACGCGCAGGGCATGAAGATTCTGAGCGCAGCGGCGGCAAAAAATAACGTGGTGGGCCTGGACCTGGTGGAACTTGCGCCGGGCCTCGACCCCAGCGGGCGCAGCGAACTGCTGATGGCGCGGCTGATTATGGAGACGTTATGCGAAATCTGGGAGACTCAGGAGTGACTGGTAGCAAAAAGCCACCCCTGCCGCTGCAATCAAAAGTCAGTGATGAAGTGATCGCCCGCCCACAGGCCAAGCGCCGCCTGACCAAGCTGCTGACCGAGCGTAAACCCCTGAAAGGCGAAAAGCCCGCGCCGACGCTGTGGCTCACGGCGGAAGCTTCGCCCTTCATCCTGCATATCCTGGCGCGTGAAGAGGGGACTTTGCGCGACCTTGACCGCTTTCTACGCGACGTGTGGATGGAGTGCTGCGGGCACATGAGCCTGTTTCAGTACCGCGCTAAAAACGAACGAACCATCATCTATACGGCTGATCCCGAACCCGAATGGGACGACGAAGATGACCCCTTTCTGGAAGATTTACCGCCTGAAGCTCGCGAACATTACCTCAACATGACCCGTAACCGCTTTCCACTGGAAAAACCACTGACTACCAAACTTTCCGGGGCTTTTGCTGGCGATGTTTCCTTGCGCTACGAGTACGACATGGGGACGACCACCTATGTTCAACTTAAGGTCATCAAACGCCTGGAAACAGCCTGGCCTGCCAAAAATCAGGTGCGACTGATTGCCAGAAACGTGCGGCCCGAATGGAAGTGCCGCGAGTGTGGCGAAGCAGCCACCCGCCTTTGCACGATGAACGAATGCTGGGAAGATGGATACGCCAAATTCTGCGCCACACACGCCAAAACCCACCCTAAGCAAGCTCATCCACGCGAAGGCGGCGATTGGATGATGGCCCCACTTTCCAACTCGCCCCGCGATCCCTGTTGCGGCTATGCGGAAGGCCCCAAGGACGAGGAACCCTATGTCTGGCGCTGAAACGCTCTTTACGAACATCTCCCAGCTCGTAACACCCCGGCCCGGCCCCCAGCGCGGCGCGGCCATGCGTGAATTGACCGTGCTGGAGGATGCTGCCCTGCTGGTCAAAAACGGCCTGATTGAGTGGGTCGGCCCTGCTTCCGCTGCTCCGGCTGCCGCTCAAACCCTTGCCCTGGGCGGGCGGGCCGTGGTGCCCGGCCTGATTGACCCGCACACCCACGCGGTCTGGGCGGGCGACCGCCTGCGCGACTGGGAAGCCAAACTGGGCGGCGCGACCTACGAGGAAATTTTGAGTCGGGGTGGCGGCATTCGCTCGACCATGCGGGCCACCGCTGCCGCGAGCGTGCCCGAACTGGTCCGGCTGGCCCGCCCGCGCCTGGGAGCGTTGCGCGATTCGGGCGCGACAACGGTAGAAGTCAAGAGCGGTTACGGCCTGGATTTCGATGCCGAGCTGCGGATGCTTCAGGCGGTGCGCGAGTTGCAGGCTGAATTTGAACTGATTCCCACACTGCTGATTCACGTTCCCCCTGAACAGGGCCGCGCCGAGTATGTGCAGGGTGTCTGCAACGACCTTATTCCGCGTGTGGCGCGTGAAAAACTGGCGGCGGCGGTAGACGTGTTCAGCGAGCAGGAGGCGTTCAGCGTGGACGAAACCCGCGCCATGTTTGAGGCGGCCAGGGCCAACGGCCTGCGCTTCAAACTACACGCCGACCAGTTTCACGCGATTGGCGGCACCGAACTGGCCTGTGAACTGGGCGCACTCAGCGTGGACCACCTGGAAGCCAGCGGCCCCGCGCAGATTGCTGCCTTGGCGGCGTCCGGCACGGTGGCGACGATTCTGCCGGGGGTGACGCTGCACCTCGGCCTGCCCGCCGCGCCTGCCCGTCAACTGGTAGACGCGGGCGCAGTCGTGGCGGTGGGCACCGACCTCAACCCCGGTTCCTCGCCCGCGTTCAGCACGCAGTTGGCGCTGGCGCTGGCTATTCGCCTGAACAGGCTCACCCCCGCCGAAGCCCTCACCGCCTGCACCGTGAATGCCGCCGCCGCGCTGGGCCTGAACGACCGGGGCAGCCTCAGTGCAGGCCAGCGGGCCGATTTCTCCGTTCTGCACAGCCCCGACTGGCGCGACCTGCCGTATACGCTGGGCGCAAGTCCGGTGGCTGATGTTTTTATTGCAGGAGTAAAACAATGATTCTGGACAACAACCTCACTCTTCCCCAATTCATTTCTGTCGTACGACACAGCGAAAAAGTGGAACTGTCGGACGCCGCCCGCCGCCGCATTCAAACCGCCCGCGACGTGATTGAAAGCATCGTGCAGGGCGACACGGCCATCTACGGCGTCAACACGGGCTTCGGCAAGTTCGAGAACGTGCAGATTGACCGTCACCAACTGGCGCAGCTTCAGCACAACCTGATCGTGTCGCACGCGATTGGGGTGGGTGAGGCGCTGCCCGCCGAGGTGGTGCGCGGGATGCTGCTGCTGCGGGCGCAGAGTCTGGCGCTGGGGCACTCCGGCGTGCGCGTGGAAGTGGTGGAACTGCTGCTGGCTCTGCTGAATGCCGGGGCGCACCCGGTCATTCCCGCGCAGGGCAGTGTGGGCGCGTCGGGCGACCTCGCGCCGCTGGCCCACCTTGCTCTCGCGCTGATTGGCCTGGGCGAAGTCGAATATCACGGCGAAGTGCGTCCCAGTGCCGAAGTCCTGGCCCACCTGGGCCTACAACCCGTGACCTTGCAGGCCAAGGAAGGGCTGGCCCTCATCAACGGCACGCAACTGATGGGCAGCCTGCTGGCCCTGGCCCTGCACGACGCCAAAGTGCTGCTGGGCACGGCGAATCTGGCAGCGGCCATGACGGTGGAAGCTAAGTACGGTTCTCACCGTCCGTTCGGGGCCGATGTGGTGGGCCTGCGCCCGCACCCCGGCGCGGTGGCGGTGGCAGCGCAGGTGCGAGGGTTCCTGCACGGTTCCGAGATTGCCCCCAGTCACCTCACGGGCGACGGCAAGGTGCAGGACGCCTACAGCCTGCGGGCCGTACCGCAGGTTCACGGCGCCACCTGGGACGCGCTGGAACATGCCGAGAGGGTTCTGAACATCGAGTTCGCGTCGGTGACGGACAATCCGCTGATCTTCCCGGAAACGGGCGAGGTCGTCAGCGGCGGCAATTTCCACGGTCAGCCGCTGGCCGTGACCATCGACGCGCTGAAGGTGGCAGTGGCGGAACTGGGCAACATCAGCGAGCGCCGTACCGAGCAGCTGCTCAACCCGTCGCTGAGCGGCCTGCCCGCCTTCCTGACCCCACAGGGCGGCCTGAACAGCGGCCTGATGATCGCGCAGTACACGTCCGCCGCGCTGGTCAGCGAGAACAAGGTGCTGGCCCACCCGGCGAGCGTGGACAGCATTCCGACCAGTGCCAATCAGGAAGATCACGTGAGCATGGGTGCCCACGGAGCGCGGCAGTTGCGGCAGATCCTGGCGAACGTGCAAAACGTCCTGAGTATCGAACTGATGGCGGCGGCGCAGGCCCTGGACTTCCAGAACCTGCGGGCGGGTGCGGGCGTGCAGGCCGCCTACGAGCACATCCGTTCGCTGGTGCCGCACCTCGACCAGGACCGCTATTACCGCCCGGATGTGCTGCGTATTGCCGAGGAAATTCGTTCCGGGCGGCTTCTGCATGTGGCCCGCCATGAACCGCTGGAACCCGTCGCCAACGAGGGCGCGTCCGCCCGCGTGCCAGAATTCGGAGACAGCACTTCCCGCCACTGAATGACGACGCGGCAGTCAAGGAGTGGAAGGTGAGGGTAGCCTTCCACTCTAGTTTTTGAACGGATGGAGGAAAAATGGTTTGGTCATCAAGCGGCAACCCCTTTAACCGCCCGACCTGAACACCGCAGCAAATCCTCAGATGGGTATGAACCGAACCACGCTCCCTTCCTCGACGCGGCCCAGCTGCCCCTGCAAGTGCAAGTGCTCCAGATGCGCCAGCGTCTCGGCCAGGGCAAAACGCAGGTTCGCCTCGTTGAGCGGTCTGGGGAACATCACGCGCGACATTTCCCAGGCGCTGCCCGGCGCCCTGCCGACTGCGTTCTTCAGAAATTCCAGCCGCTCGGCATGGTGCGCCCTGAGTGCCTGTGCCCGCTCTGCCACCCCCGACATGACCGGGCCGTGATGGCCCACGATCGCCCGCTGGGGCGCCAGTTTCGTCAGGCTGTCCAGCGTGTCCAGGTAATCGGCGAGAGGATCCGGGCGGCTGTAAGCGTACAGCCCGATATTGGGCGTAATACGCGGCAAAATCGCGTCTGCCGCGATCAGCAGACTTTCCTCGGGTTGCCACAGGCCCAGGTGACCGTCCGCATGACCGGGCAGCCACAACACCTGCCAGTCCCGCCCGGCCAGTTGTACGTCACCGTTTTCCCTGAGCAGCGTCCATTTTTTGGCGGGGACGACCATACCGCGCACGGAACGGTGAAACCTTTCCTGCGCGCCGTGCATCTCCGGCGGCAGCCCGTTCGCATGCATCTGCGCCAGCAACTTCGGCAACCAGGCGTCCCAGTCGCGCCAGTAGGCCAGGCCCGACTCGGCCTCGATATCCAGCACGAAGATTTCCGCGCCCGCTTCTTCCAGCAGACCCGCCATGCCGTAGTGGTCCGGGTGGTGATGAGTGACTATGACGCGCTGCACGTCACTGAATTTCAGTCCCAGTTGCGCCAGGCCCGCCTCCAGCCCCGCCCGCGCTTGCGGCGTGTAAATCCCCGTGTCGATCAACGTGACCGGGGACGCCGTATCGACCGTGATCGTCACGGTTTTCATGGGAAACGGAATAGCCACTTCCAGCACGTGCAGGGTGTCCAGCACGCGGGTCACGGTCACGTCCGGCGTCATCTTTCGGCCACCGCGTTCCAGTCGGCGGCGCGTTTCTCCAGAAAGGAGGCCACACCCTCTTTCAGACTCCCGGAAGCGCGCGCGGCGGCGTTCAACTCGGCCGCCTGCTTCAATCCTTCCTGCAAGCTCTGGTGCGGCGCGTCGGCCAGCATCTGCTTCGTGACGCGCAGACTCATGGGCGCGTTCGCCGTCACCGCTTCCGCGAGTTCAAGGGCGCGGGCCAAGGCCTGCCCCTCCGCTGCGGCCTCGTTGACCAGGCCCATGCGGGCGGCTTCCTCGGCGCCCAGCAGGCGGGCGCTGAGCAGCAGATCGCGGGCGTGTTTTTCCGGCAACTGACGCATGACGAACACCGCCACCACCGCCGCCACAAAGCCGATTTTCGCCTCGGTGAACCCCACCTTCGCTTTCGCGTCCTGCACGGCAAAATCGGCCGCGCACACCATGCCCGCCCCCGCCCCGACCGCGTGCCCGTTGACCGCCGCGAATGTCGGCTTGGGAAACAGGTAAATGCGCTCCAGCATGTTCGCAAACGCCGTGGCATCCGCCCGGTGCTGCTCCGGCGAGCGGGCAGCCATGGCCTTCAACTCCTCCACATCCAGGCCGCCGCAGAAGGCCGAGCCTTCCCCGGTGAAAATCACGCCGCGCACGTCCCGGTCCACTTCCGCCGCGTCCAGCGCCGCCATCAATTCGGCCATCATCGGGCCGCTCATGGCGTTGCGCACCTCCGGCCGGTTCAATTTCAGAATGCGAAGGTGAGCGCGGTTTTCGGTCAACACTAGACTCATGCGTTCATTGTCGCCATAAAAGCAGCAAAGGGGAACAAAGGACGCTTGCTGGCATGAAAAAAGCCAAGAACTCTGTGCCCACGGCTTTTCGCAGGAATGACCCTCTCGCTGCTGCGGAACAGGCCAATCCCTCCGCCCCCCCGGTCAGGGATTCGGCGAGTCCAGGGGGAGCTTATCGATGCCCTCGGCGCGGTAACGGGCCTGCATCTTCAGGTAGTCGCGCGGCGCAAACCCGGTCCAGTCGCGGGCGCGGCCTTCCAGCGGGCCTTTCACCTTACCGGGTATACCAGTGACCAGCACGTAATCGGGAATCTCGGCGCGTTCCAGCACCAGGCTGCTGGCGGCGATCAGGGAGCCCGTGCCGATGCGGCTGTAAGGCAGCACCACGGCGTTCACGCCGATCAGCGTGTTGTCCCCGATCACGCAGCCCTCGACGGTCACGTTGTGGCCCAGCGTCACGCTGTTTCCCAGGATGGTGTCGCAGTCCTCGCCGCTGTGAATCACGGCATTGTCCTGCAACGTGCAGTTCTGCCCGACCCGGATGGCCCCGAAATCCCCGCGCAGCACACAGCCAAACCAGATGGACGTGTTGTCCCCCACCTCCACGTCACCAATCAGCACAGCGGTGGGCGCCAGGAAAACGTCCTGGCCGATTTTCGGGGTTTTACCGGCGAAAGGGATGATCAGGGCCACAGCAGCCTCCGTGCGCCAGAGGCAGGAAAGTCAATCAAGTTGCAGGAAGTGAATTCGAGTACTCCACCAGGGGGAGAAACTGGAAGGAGGATGGCTTGCGAAGCTCCGGAGGAGAAGGGTCTTTTCATTATTTTCCCTGAAGGTCGGGCGGCGTTTCTCGCGCAAGGCGGTGTCACCTCTCTTATGGTCGTCGGTCTTGAGCAGGATACGCTGACGGAGGCACAACCTGATGGTGTGGACAGAAACAGCGACCATCCATCAAGCAGAATAGTTGCTTGGCAAGACAAATAGATGTAAACTGCGTCCATGTCTATCCGTCATGCTGATTTCGGACGCGCCGTATGAGCCGCCTGACTCCCACGGAAATCGGGGCCTGGAACGGCTTTCTGCGCGTACACTCCAGGGTCTGGAACACCCTGGAAGACGCCATGATCAAACGCTGCGGGCTGACTATGGCCGGCTATGAACTGCTGCTGGCCGTCGAGGAAGCGGGCGAAGCCGGGATTCGCATGAGCGACCTGGCCGGCAAATTGCGCTACACCTCAGGCGGCCTGACCCGGCTGGCCGACAAGTTGCAGCAACAGGGCCTGATTCAACGCCTCCGCTCTGAGACAGACGGGCGCGGGTTTCAGGTTCACCTGACACCGCAGGGCCAGCAGAAGCTCAGGCGCATTCATGTGGAGCACCTGCGGGACGTTCGCCAGCAGTTCCTGGGCCGCCTGAGCGCCGAGGAGCAGCAGACCCTGGCGGCGATCTGGCAGAAACTGGAGAGAACGACCAGATGAATCAGCAATTTTCCGGCCTTCACCATGTCAGTGCCCTGAGTGCCGACATCGCCAGAAACCACGACTTTTACACCCGCCTGCTGGGCCTGCGACTGGTGAAAAAAACTGTGAACCAGGATGCACCGAGCATGTACCACCTCTTTTACGCCGATGGCGCGGGCAGCCCCGGCAGCGACATGACGTTCTTCGATTTTCCGCGGGCCGCCCGCGAGCACCGGGGCAAGGACAGCATCAGCCTGACGACCTTTCGGGTCACCGGGGAGGCCGCGCTGAACTTCTGGCAGGAGCGTCTAGAGCACGGTGGCGTGCCCGTCGTGCGCCGGGAAGTCGATGGCCGCGAACGACTGGAATTTGAGGATGTGGACAGCACGCGCCTGGCCATTTTCGACGATGCTGGGGCGGGGCCACGCGGCGCACCCTGGGCCGGCAGTGACGTGCCCGCCGAATTCCAGCTTCAGGGGCTGGGCTTCAGCGGGTTCACGGTGGGTGAACTGGAGCCGCTGAGCGAGTTTCTGCAAGGCGGCCTGAACATGCGCCCGGCGCGGCAGTACGACGATAACGGTCACGCCGTTCACGTTTTCGAGATGGGTGCGGGTGGCCCCAGCGCCGAACTGCACGTGACCCTCGCGCCCGAACTGCCCCGTCACCGGCCCGGTGCGGGCGGCGTTCACCACGTGGCCCTGCGTGTCCGGGACGAGGCCGAGCTGCTGAACTGGCTGGCGCACCTGAACCGGCTGGGCTCCCCCAACAGCGGCGAGGTCGACCGCCACTGGTTCCAGTCGGTGTACATCACCGCGCCGGCCGGCCTGATCATCGAACTGGCGACCGACGGCCCCGGTTTTGCCACAGATGAAGCGCCGGACAGCCTGGGTGAACGCCTGAGCCTGCCGCCTTTTCTGGAAGCGAGCCGCACCGAGATCGAGGCGAAGGTCAGGCCGCTGTTGGGAAGCTAAATAACAGCTGCCCGATTGCCCTTACCCAACCTTTATCTTGCCTCAAATTAGTTGCCTTGCAAGACAAATACTTGTAGGGCGTGGTCATTGAAGCGGGCCATTCCCTTTCCTGACCCGCGGGAGAAGCCATCATGAACGACCTGCAACTCACCGGTATCCACCACCTGACCGCCGTTTCCGCCGACATCCGCGAGAACAAACGCTTTTATACCCAGGATCTGGGAATGCGCCTAGTCAAGCGCAGCGTCAACCAGGACGACGTAAGCGCCTATCACCTGTTCTACTCCGATAAAGTCGGTACGCCCGGCAACGACCTGACCTTCTTCGACTGGCCGGTCGGCCCGGAGCGGCGCGGCAACCACACCGTGACCCGCACCGCGCTGCGCGTGAAGGACGAAGCCAGCCTGCGCTACTGGCAGGGGCGTTTCGGGGAACTGGGCACCGCCCACAGCGACCTGCGCGAGACCGACGGACGACTGTACCTGGACTTCGAGGACAGGGAAGGCCAGCGCCTCACGCTCGTCAACGACGGCGGCGCGGGTGACCCGATGGTGCCCTGGGAGAAGAGTCCGGTTCCGGCCGAACACCAGATTCGCGGCCTCGGCCCCATCACCATGACCGTTCCGGACTTGCGAAACACCGACCTGGTGCTGCAAAAAGTGATGAATATGCGCCCGGTGCGGCAGTACCCGGACCCCACCAGCCCGCAGCACACCGTGCATGTATACGAGATGGGCGCAGGCGGCCCCCACGCCGAGCTGCATGTGGCGGTGCGTCCGGATCTGCCCGCAGCCTTTTCCGGCGCAGGCGGCGTGCACCACGTGGCCTTCCGCACGCCCGACGACGAACAGTACCATGCCTGGAACGAGCACCTGAACCACTTCGGCCTGCACAGCAGCGGCGAAGTCGACCGCTACTACTTCCGCAGCCTGTACTTCCGTGAACCGAACGGGGTGCTGTTCGAGATTGCCACCGACGGCCCCGGCTTCGGGGTGGACGAGGACATGGAGACGCTGGGCGACAAGGTGATCCTGCCCCCCAGATTTGAAAGCAGGCGTGAGCAGATTCTGGCTGGCCTCAAGCCCATCGACTGATCTTGCCCTCATGCCGTGGGCCAGGAGGAACTTCATCTTCCCTGGCCCCGTTTCTGAAAAGGAGCCACCGTGTCCACCACCCCTGACTGGATTCACCTCTACGCCCCCGGCCCCTCGAAGCGCACCCTGCTGCTGCTGCACGGCACGGGAGGCAACGAACAGGACTTGCTCCCACTGGGCCGCGAACTTGACCCGCAGGCCGGGCTGCTGAGCGTGCGGGGCCGTTCGCTGGAGGAAGGTGCGCCGCGTTTTTTCAGGCGCTTCAGTGCCACGAAGTACGACCAGGCCCACCTGATTTCGGAGGCCGAGGCCCTGGCACAGTTCGTGCAGGACGCCGCGCAGCAGTACGGCCTGAGCGCGGGCGAGGTCTATGCGGTGGGGTACAGCAACGGCGCGAATATCGCGCTGGCGACCCTGCTGCAACACCCGGATACTTTTGCAGGCATCGTTCTGCTGCGGCCCGTGCAGGCGCTGGAAAAACCACCAGCCCCGGACCTCCGCGGCAAGCGTGCGCTGATCCTGGCCGGGCAGCGCGACCCCTTTGCCCCTTTCGGCCAGGGCATTCGCCCACTGCTGCAAGAACTCGGCGCAGACGTGACCGAACAGGTCTTGCCCGCCGGACATGAATTGACCCAGAAAGATCTGGAACTGGCGAAAAACTGGCTGTGAGCGGCTGGCCTGCGACGCCTGCAAGGAGCACCTATGACGACCCCAGCTCAACCCCACGTTGAAACACACTTTGCAATCGGTCTGCACACCTTCGTGGACTATCAACCCCGGAACACCCTCGGCGAGGAGGCCAGCCCGCAGCGGCGCATGCGGGAACTCCTGGAGGAAGCCAGGCTGGCCGTTGAAGTCGGCCTGGACGTGTACGCCGTCGGTGAGCCCCACCCCCGGATGACCTGGCCTCGTCGCCCGGCACGCTGCTGGCAGCCATCGCGCCCATCACCAAGGACATCAAGCTCAGCAGCGCGGTGACGGTGCTGGGCACCGACGACCCGGTGCGGGTATTTCAGCAGTTTGCCACCCTCGAACTGCTCAGCGGGGGCCGGGCCGAAATCATGGCCGGGCGCGGCTCCTTTTCCGGGTCGTTTCCGCTGTTCATGGGGGAGCGGCGCTTCGATTACGACCACCTGTTCTCGGAGCGGCTGGAACTGCTCCTGAAGCTGCGTAAAGAAACAGAAATACAGTGGCGCGGCGTGTACCGTCATGCGCTGAGCGGACAGGGTGTCTACCCGCGCCCTGTGCCCAAGGAGCGCCCCGAGGACGAACTGCCGGTGTGGCTGGCGGTGGGCGGCACACCCGAATCGGCGGTGCGGGCCGGGCAGCTGGGGTTGCCGATGGCCCTGGCGATCATCGGCGGGATGCCCGAGCGGTTCGTGGCCTTCGCCGACCTCTACCGCCGCGCCGCGCAGGACGCTGGAAACGCCGCCAAGGTGAAACTCAGCATCAACTCGCATGGTTTCGTGGCCGACACTGCGCAGCAGGCCGCCGACACGTACTGGCCCGCACGGGAAAGCCGCATGAACCGCATCGGGCGCGAACGCGGCTGGCCCGCGCTGACCCGCCAGAGTTACGAGGCCGACCTCTCGCCGCGCGGCGCGCTGTTCGTGGGCGACCCCGAGCAGGTCGCCGAGAAAATCCTGTTCCAGCACGAACTGTTCGGCCTTGACCGCTTCCTGCTGATGTCAGTGGGGATGCTGCCGCATAAAGAAGTGCTGAAATCGATCGAGTTGCTGGGAACAAAAGTCGCGCCTATCGTGCGGGATGAGGCCGCGCGGCGCAGGGTCAGTAAGGCAAAAACGCCAGGCTGGCAGCCCCCGATCCGCTGCTCCCCTCCCATATTTGACCGCATCACGGACGTCCGTCTATTAGCCGGAACTGACCTGATTCGACATCCCCGCTTCGCCCTTCGGCCCGTCCCTAACGCTCCCCTCTGGCGGGACGCTCCTCAAGTGCACCGCGTACATGGTGAACTCCTGTAGGCTTGGTGAATGGGTGACTGGACGATGGATCACTGGACAGACCTTAATGACATCCTCCAGAACTTCGCCCTGCTCGTCGCTGGGATTCTCGGCATCAGCCTCACCTACCGCACTGCCCGTTCCCACGACCCCCAGGCTGGGTGGCCCTGCGCTACGTCCTTCTGGTTGCCCTCGGCCTTTACCTCACCCCACAGAGCCTTTTTGTGTTCGATGGCATCCGCTTCGACTTCCGGGCCGTGGTCGTGGCCCTTGTCGCCCGCCGTCACGGCGTCTTCCCGGCCCTCCTGGTCGCCCTGCCGATCAGCCTGTACCGCATGACGCTCGGTGGGAACGGGATGTGGTGGGGAATTCTCCAGATGTTCCTGATCGCCACCCTCGGCGCGCTGGGCACCGGCTGGGCCCGGCTCCACCCAACTTTTCAAGAGGAGACGCTCCGCCGACGCTGCTTGACGCCGCTTGTCCTCTACGCGGTCGCCAACCTCACGTACTTTCCCGCGTACGTTCAGGCGGGCCGGCCCTGGATGGACGCCCTGCCCGTGTACGTGGCGACCGCCCTGCTGGGGGCTCTGGGCCTGTTCGTGGCCCACGAGGTGATGCACGGCCGCCTGCAGACTCTGTCCCGGACGAGCCAGCTGCACCAATTGGCGTCGGTGGACAGCCTGACCGGGTGCTTCAACCGCCGGCAGTTCGACGCCGACTTTCAGCCCCTGCGCCCAGGGGAAACGGCATTCCTGCTGTGGCTGGATCTCGACCATTTCAAACGCATCAACGACACGTACGGTCATGCCATGGGTGACCAGGTTCTGGTGGCCCTGGCCGACACCCTGCGCGAAACCACGCGCGCCACGGACTGCCTGTACCGGGTGGGTGGCGAGGAGTTCGCCGTGCTGCTTAATGGCGGGAGTATGGAAGATGCCCGGCGCGTCTCCGAACGTGTGCGGGAGGCGGTCGAGACCACGCTGATGAGCCGTGTGCAGTTGCCGGATGAGCAGGTCACGCTGTCGGGGGGGCTGGTGGCGGTTCAGGGCGAACGGCACCGGGTGTTGCAGGTTGCCGACACCCACCTGTACGCGGCCAAGGAAGCCGGGCGCAACCGCATCCATGGTTGAGATGGGGGCAGAGCGGAGGCACATCAGCGACGCAACAAGGGTCGCGTTTCAGTAATCCCACTCTAGATCGCCCTGCACCGAAAGTATGGCCTCGTCTGGGGTCTGCTGTAAAGAGCAATTCGAGTCTGTTCCCAGGACACTCAGGCTGACCCTGGGGCTGGTCTCCACCTGCCACGCCTGATGGCAGGCATGGACGGGCAGCCCGCCTGGCTCCATTTTCCCCCTGCAAGACACTGCCCATCCTGCTTATCTCTATTCACTCGCTCTCTGCAAGCTTTGCCTGTCCATTCGCCCAGAAAGCACTTCGCTCTTTCGCCAGACGCTCTGACCGCCCGGTTTCTTGAGGCGTGAATTCCGGCACCAGCGCGGCACCTTGCGCTGCCGCGCGTTTTTCACTTGCCCTTTACTGACCTCGCCCCAGGTCAACGTGGATCTTGACTTCACCACCATCTTACCGTACGGTAGGTAACCATGTTGACCGAACGGTAGGTCATCATCCTCGCTTATTTATAAAGGAGCTTTGTCTTGTTTCTCGCTTTCCGTGAACTGAAATTCAACCTCTTGCGCTCAGTATTGCTGGGCGGCATCTCGGCGCTGCTCGCCTTTATGGTGTTTATGCTGCTGGGCCTCACGCGCGGCCTGAGCGAAGACAGCGCGGCCTGGATGCTGAATAATCCCGCCGCCACAATCATTACGACCAAGGACGCCAGCGGCAATCTCACGCGTTCATTCATCAGCCCGGAGGACATCACCGCCCTGCAAAAAATGGATGCGGGCGCGGTTCCTTTTGCCCAGAGCTTTGTCAGCTTTGGCGTGAACACTCCTGACAGCAACCAACTCGGCGCCGTGATGCTCGGTCTGGAGCCTGAGTCGTTCCTCGCGCCTAAGCTCACCGAAGGCACCGTGATGAATGCCGGCAGTGCCGTGGTAGACAGCAGCCTCAAGGAAGACGGCGTGAAAGTGGGCGACACGATCATCCTCAAGCCGAGCGGCGAGGAACTCAAAGTCGTGGGCTTCACCGAAGGCGCCCGGCTGAACCATCAGCCCGTTATTTTCGTGACGCTGGATGAATGGCACACCCTCAACCCGCGCGCCCACGACACGGTGAGCGGCGTGGCCTTGCAAGCCCAGGCTCCGGCCCCCGCCAGCCTGCCTGAAGGACTGGCGGCGCAAACCCGCAGTGAAGCGCTGCAATCGCTGCCTGGATACAAGGAAGAACAGGGAAGCCTGCTGATGATTCAGGTGTTTCTGGTGGCGGTCTCCGCACTGGTCATGGCGGTCTTCTTCTACGTGATGACCCTGCAAAAAACGGCTCAGTTCGGTCTGCTCAAGGCGATTGGGGCAGGCATGCGAACCCTGGCCGGCAGCCTGGTGGCCCAGGTGCTGCTGCTCACGCTGGGCGCCCTTGCCCTCGCGGTGGCCGCCATGTACGGCACTACCCAGGTTCTGCCGGCGGGGATGCCGTTTGCGTTGTCGTGGACGGCGGTGGCCCAGGCCAGCGGCTTGCTGCTGCTGGTGGCGCTGCTGGGCGGCCTTCTCTCGCTGCGCACCATCGCCCAGGCCGACCCTTTGCAGGCTCTTGGTCAAGGCGGCTGAACCTCTTTGCCCTCACCCATTCAGGAGTCAAGTGAAATGACCATCTTTACCCCCACTGCCCCCGATTTCGTCCCTTCGGCTGCCGCGGCTGCCACTCAGCCCACCCTGGCCCTGCGCGGTGTGAGCAAGGTTTTTGGCGAAGGCGCTAATCAGGTCACCGCCCTGTACCCCACCGATTTTGAAGTGCACCCTGGTGAACTCGTGGCGGTCATTGGCCCCAGTGGCAGCGGCAAAAGCACCTTCCTGACCCTGGCCGGCGCGCTGCAAAAGCCCAGCAGCGGCAGCATCCGTATCGCCGGGCAGGACATCGACCGCCTGAGTGCGCGGCAACTGACCGAGTTTCGGCTGCACCAGATCGGGTTCGTCTTGCAGGCCAGCAACCTGATTCCCTACCTGAACGTGCGCGAGCAACTCACGCTGGTGCCGGGGCTGGCGGGGCGCGGCGGGCGGCAGGTGGCGGCCCTGGCCGATGAACTGCTCGCGCACCTTGGCCTCAGTGAGCGCGCGGGACACCACCCACACGCCCTTTCAGGGGGGCAAAAGCAGCGGGTCGCCATTGCACGCGCGCTGATGAATGACCCCGCGCTGATCCTGGCCGACGAACCCACCGCCGCGCTGGACGGCAAACGAGGCCGCGAAGTGGTTTCGCTACTGGCCCGCGAAGTGCGGGAAAGGGATAAGGCCGCCGTGATGGTCACCCATGACGAGCGCGTACTAGACCTCTGCACCCGCGTGGTGCGTCTGGAAGACGGGCGCATTCAGGGCTGACCGCCGTCAGAAGTCACTGAGGTGAATTCAGTCTGCACGCGCAGGGCTCCAACTTCACCGCCACTTTTCGTCAGAGGAGAGTGGCGGTCAGTTTTTGGATCTGCAAGCACAACAGACCGCCTGGCCGAACTCACCCGAGAGCCCCCTCGGGGCCGAGACAGGGGCGGCAGCGTTGAGTGTTTTCTCATGCCATCCTGGCTGTTCACCCAAGGAGGCCAGACCGATAATCACACCGGCAGGGCCCACACGCGCCTACACTACATCCCAGCTATGCCTTTTGCTCCCGCGCTTGCCGCAGTCCCCTTTGACCTGCTGGTTCTGATCGCGCCGGCTGATCAGCCAGAGGCAAGCTCAGGTGTGCTGGCGGCACTGCCCGCTGAGCTGAGCGTGGCCGTTCTGATCGCCATCTCAGGGGAGAACCCTGCGACGGATTCTGCACTGGAGAATCTGCGGCACCAGATTCCCCTGCCGCTGCACGAAGCCAGGGATGGCACCGTCCTGGCCCCTGGAGGCGTTTATCTCGCGCCCCCGCACACCGTTCTGGAGATGGGTGCTGGGGCCCATAGCACCCTCACGTTGAGGGAGAACCGCCCCACGCCTCATCCGCTCGACCGTTTGCTGGCGTCGCTGGCCACCAGGATCGGTGCACGTGCGCTGGTGGTGGTTCTGGGCGGTGAGGGGCGCGACGGCTTGGACGGAGCGCGCGACCTGCGCGGCGTGGGCGCAACCGTACTGGTGCAGCGTCCAGTGGGCGCAGCTGGGGCCGAACTGCCGCAGGCCCTCATGGACAATGGAACCGCGACCCTGGAGCTGTCGCCTGGCACGCTGGGGCAGGTGGTCGCCGACCTGCTGGGGGGAGACCGTCTTCAGGCAGAGGGCGTGGGGGCACGTCAGGAGGCGCAGCCAGCCTCAGTGCCCTCAGTGCCGGATTCCAGCGCCGCCGGACAGCGCGCCCTGTTCAACGCGCTGGACGAGGGCGTGTGCCTGTTCGAGCGCCTTCCGCCCCGCGCTGACGGTCAGCGGGATTACCGTTACCTGGCCATGAATACGGCGATGCAGGCCATGTTCGGCATCCCTGACCTCAGCGGCCAGTTCATCCGCGAGAGCTTCCCCGACGAGGCCGAGGACTGGTACGACGATTACGACCGCGTGCTGGAGACAGGAACACCGATCCGCCTGGTGCGTGAGTCGCTGCCACAGGGGAAGGTGCTGGAGATGTTCGTCTCGCGGATGGAGGACGGTTCAGGTCAGCACCTGCTGGCGGTCATGCGGGACGTGACCGACCGCGAGCGCCTGGAAGAGGCCCGGCATGCTTCCGAGAAGCGCCTGCACCTCCTGGTGAACGCCACGTCGGACATGGTCTACCGCATGAGTGCCGACTGGAGCGAGGTGTACTCGCTGGAAGGCAAGTCCGTACTCGCGGACACCGAGCGCCCGAGTCAAACCTGGCTCGAAGGCTACATTCCCGATGAGGAAAAGGCGTTCGTTCAGGCCGCCATCGATGAGGCCATCCGCCACAAAACGACTTTCCAGTTGGAACACCGCGTTTTCCTTGCCGATGGCCGGGTGGGCTGGATCTTGTCACGGGCGATTCCGTTTCTGGATGAGCGCGGCGAGATTCTGGAGTGGTTCGGTGCGGCGAGCGACATCACCGAGCGCAAGCGTACTGAGGCGGCTCTGCGTGAGAGCGAGGAGCGGCAGGCCTTCCTGCTCATGCTGAGCGACAGGCTGCGCATGGAGGTGAATCCACGCGCCATTGCCCAGATGGCAGTGGATCAGCTTGCTGGTTACCTGCGCCTCGACCGCGCCTATGTCGCTCAGTTCGACAAGGGCCGTGACCTGGCGGAAATCGGGCCGGAGTATCGGCGCCCGGATTTGAGCCCCCTCGAGGGCGTCCTCACCCTGTCTGATTTCCCCGAGGCCTTTGCCCAGGTAGAAGCGACGACGCTGGTGCTGGCGGACACGGCCGCCGACCCGGCGCTTTCCGACCTGGACAGACAGGGATTCGCCGCGCTCCGGATGGGTGCGCTGATGGTCGCCTCGGCACGCAAAGGCATCGACAATCCGGTTTGGGCACTTGTGGTCGCGGTGGAGGAGCCCCGGCACTGGACGGCGGCCGAGGTGGCCCTGGTTGAAGAAGTCGCCGAACGCACCTGGGCAGCGGTGGAGCGGGCGCGCGCCGAGGCAGCCCTGAGCGCGTCCGAAAGCCGCCTGCGGGCCTTGATTGAGCACCTGCCGGGCAGCGCGGTCTTCGTGGTGGATCACGACCTGCGCTACCAGCTCGCGCAGGGTGAAGCGCTGACGGCGGCGGGCTTGGACCCCTGAAGTGCTGGTGGGCTGCACGGTGGCGCAGGCCATGCCGCCAGCACTGATCGCCGACCACGAGGCGCGCTACCGGCAGGCGCTGGCAGGCAACGCCTTCGAGGTCGAACACGAGACGCAGGGGCGCATCTTCATTACCCGCGGCGTGCCACTCAGCAACGCCGCCGGGAAAATCTACGCCGCCCTGGCCGTGTCCTATGACATCACGGATCGCAAACGGGCCGAGGAGATGGTGCGCGTGAGCGAGGCGCGGCTCTCAGCGGTCTTCGAGGCTCTGCCGGTGGGCGTCGGCTTCGTGAACCCCGTTTGAACACCTGACTGTCACCTTCCAGCACCGGCAGGGCCGCGCCCGTGATCTGCACGTCCCGTCCTGCCAGCTCGCGCTTCGCCTCTTTCACCACGTCGCGCCACACCTGCTCCAGGTTCACGCGCCGCATCCGGGTGCGCATGAACCGCATCTGCATGTAATGTTCGAGTGATTCCAGCAGGTTCTGCGTCTGGTCGAGCGCCGCCTCCACATGGCCGAGGTACCGGGGCTGGGCCTCCTGGCGGTACAGGGCCAGGAAATTCCCCGCCCGGGTCAGCCGGTGATGCAGGTGCTGCTCAGAAAGCCGCATCACCGCCTCGAATTCCTCAGCCAGTTGCCGCAGTCCGAGGTTCACGTCCCGGAGCTGCTCCTCCTGCAGGTGGGCGGTGTCCATCAGGCGGCGGTGGGCCTCCTTGAAGGGCGTCACGTCGGTAAGCGTCAGCAGCCACTGTCCTTCGTGTGGGCTGACTTCCAGCAGCATCTCCTGCGGGGCACCGTCATCCGCTTGTAACTGTACCTCACCCCTCAGGCGCTCCCCGGACTGCTGCGCCCGGTCGAGCAGGGCCGCGAAAGTTCCCTGTGAGGCGGAATGCAGGAAGAAAGCGAACCTTCGGCCCAGCAGCGTTCCCGGAGAGGCCCCGAGAAGTTCATAGCTGCGGAGCCAGTAGACCTGTTTTTGGGAATAAGTGAGGGCACCCTCAGCCCCCTTCGCTTCACCGCCTTTTCGAGCACCTGATGATCTGGGAAGTATCGGCTACATATGCAGCCCTTGACCGCCCAGAAATACAACCTGTAGTATCACCCTGTTGCTTTCACGGTGAAAGTCTCCGCAGGAACAGAGGGAAGTCCGGTCATGCCCAGCCATTCGGGTTCAGTCCGGCACAGTCGCGCTACGGTTTCAGTCCGAACGCTCGCCTCGCGGAGTATGCCTTTTGTGCTTCGCCCCCGCGTCAGGGGCGTCAGGTGGGAAGACTTGCTGAACTGACCTTTCGAGAACACGCCCCCGATGATCGGGCGTGTTTTTGTTGACTTTCCTGGTGCAGACGCCCCGAGCGCCTGGGCCTTCCTGCTCGTCTTTTCGGAGGTTTTCCGTGACTGACCCCGCCAAATCTGAAGCCACGCCCGAAACACTGGTGCTGGATTTCCTCGACTACCCACCCGGTGCCCCCCAGGTGCTGAACCCACCACGACCCTACGCTGGCGAAACCCGCGTCACGCACGTCGTTTTTCCCGGGCATACCAACCACCACGGCACGCTGTTCGGTGGGGACGCCCTGGCCTACATGGACAGCGCCGCCTTCATCGCCGCCACCCGTTACTGCCGCCGCAAGGTCGTGACACGCCACCTGAACGCCCTGGATTTCACACGGCCCATTCCGCAGGGAACGATGGTGGAACTGGTCGCCCGTGTGGTCAAGACCGGGCGCACGTCGATGACGGTGCTGGTGGAACTGTTCATCGAGGACATGTACAGCGAAAAACGCCAGCTGGGCTGCACAGGCGAATTCGTGCTGGTGGCCCTGGGCGACGACGGGCAACCGACCAGCGTCCCGCCGCTGAAGGTGAGCGGCCATGCCCGCTGAACTGCCCGTGGAACTCCTGCTGACGGGCATTGCCAGAGGACGCGGCAGCGCCGAGATGATGCTGGAACTGCTCGGCATCCTGCATGACAAGGGTGTGCTGACCGAGGCCGAAGTCCGGCGGGTGGTCAACGTCCTGGCGGCCGACATGAGTGAATTCAACTTGGAGCTGCGGCAAGGCCACCAATCTGTGCCGCTGAAAGGCTGAGCGTGCTGCAACTCGTTTACGACTCGATGACCGGGAACGTTCGGCGCTTCGCCCAGGCTGTCGCGTTGGAGGCCGGGGACATCGACCTGCTGGATGCTCGCCAGCAGAGTCCACAGCGCGAATTTCTGCTGCTGACCTACACCTTCGGTACGGGAGAAGTCCCGGCCAGCACCCGCCAGTTCCTTCACTCTCACGCGCCTCTTTTGCGCGGCGTGGTCGCCAGCGGCTCCTTTCACTGGGGCAAGAATTTTGCGCGTGCCGCCGACCTGATCGCCGCCGAACACCACGTCCCCATTGTGGCGAAACTGAACAAAGGCGGGACTGGGGCCGACCGTGAGCGGGTGGTGGCGTGGCTGATGGAGCAGGAAAACGGTCAACCCCGTTTGCGGCCAGCTGAACCCTGGAGGAACTCACATGGAACCCTGGATTGAACTGAACAACAAGGTCCTCGCCGGAAGCGCGGTGGACACGCGCTTCGACACCGACGCCCTGCAGGTGTACTTTCAGGAGAAGGTCAACCCGAACACTGTTTTTTTCCACGACCTGGCCGAGAAGATCCGCTACCTGACCGAGCACGGCGTGTGGGATCGGGCGATCTTCGAGCGGTACAGGCCGGAAGAGGTGCAGGCCGTGTTTGACCGCGCCTACAGTTATAAGTTCCGTTTCCGCTCGTTCATGGGGGCGTACAAGTTCTACTCCGAGTACGCCACCATGACCCCGGACCGCACACGCTGGCTGGAACGCTACGAGGACCGTCTCAGCATCACGGCCCTGAGCCGCTCGGAGACAGTCGAGGACGCTCTCGAACTCGTGCATCACCTCGTCAACCAGACCTTCACGCCGGCCACGCCCACGCTGATGAACGCCGGCAAGGCCAACACCGGGCGGCTGGTGAGCTGTTTCCTGTTGCAGGACTGCACCGACAACCTCGATTCGATCACCAAGACGCTGGCCTTCGTGGCGGAACTCAGCAAGGGCGGCGGCGGCATCGGCGTGGAGGTCAGCAACCTGCGGGCGCGGGGCGAGGCGCTGCGCGGCATTCAGAACGTCACCAAGGGCGTCATGGGCGTGGCGAAGATGCTGGACAACATGCTGCGCTACGCCGATCAGGCCGGTCAGCGTCCCGGGGCGGGGGCCGTGTACCTGAGCGTGATGCACGCGGACTTCAGCGACCTGCTGAACGCCAAGAAGATCGCCACCGACGAGGACGCCCGCCTGAAGACCCTGAGTGTCGGCGCGACCATCCCCGACGTGTTCATGGAGAAAGTCCGGGCGGGCGAGGACATCTACCAGTTCTACCCGCACTCGCTGTTTCAGCACACGGGGCGCGAGTTCACCGACATCGACTGGACGCGGGAGTACCAGGCCCTCGCCGACAACCCGAATATCCGCAAGAAGCGCGTCCCGGCGCGGCGCGTCCTGGAGGACATCGCGGTGACGCAGGGCGAGAGCGGCTACCCGTACCTGCTGTTCGAGGGACACGCCAACCGCGCCAACCCCATTCCCAACGTGGGCAGCATCAAGATGAGCAACCTCTGCTCGGAAATCCTGCAACCCACCACGCCCAGCTACTTCCACTCGTACGGGCAGGAGCACCGGGACCGGATCGGGCTGGACGTGTCGTGCAACCTCGCCAGTCTGGTGATCGAGCAGACCATGCACAGCGGCGAGATCGGGCGGGTGGTGGGCGCGGCCGTCCGCATGCTGGACCACGTGGCCCGCTCCACCAGCATCACGGAAGTCCCGGCGGTCAGGCGCGCCAACGACGAGATGCGCTCCATCGGCCTGGGCGCCATGGGCCTGCATTCCTTCCTGGCGGGCAGGGAACTCGTCTACGGGTCGCCCGAGGCGCTGGAGTTCGTGGACGTGTTCTTCGCGGCCGTGCACTACCACGCCCGCAAGGCCAGCATGGAACTCGCCCGCGAGACGGGCTTCGTGTTCGGGGGCTTCGAGGGGAGCCGGTACCAGTCCGGCGAGCACTTCGCCCAGTACCTGGAACGGGACTTTCACCCGCAGACGCCCGAGGTCGCGGCGCTCTTCGAGGGCCACACCCTGCCCACCCGCGCCGACTGGCGGCAGCTCGTGCAGGACATCCAGACTCACGGCCTGGCGCACTCGTTCGTGATGGCGATTGCGCCCACCGGCAGCATCTCGTACGTGTCGCACGCCAGCGCCAGCATCATGCCCATCACCGAGAAGGTGGAGACGCGCACCAGCAACAAGGCCCGCACCATCTACCCCATGCCGCACCTGTCCGACGACACGGAGTGGTACTACGAGGAAGCCTACGACATGGATCAGCGCCGCGTGCTGGACACCGTGGCCGCCGCGCAGCGGCACGTGGACCAGGGCATCAGCTGCACGCTGTTCGTGCCGGCCAGCGCCACCACCCGCACCCTGCAACGCTATTACCTGTACGCCTACCGCCTGGGAATTAAAACCCTGTACTACACCCGCCTGCGCAAGACGAACGTGCAGGACTGCCTGAGCTGCGTCGTCTGACGCCCCGAGGACACCCATGACCCAGACGCCTTTTTCCGCCACTAACTGGTCGGAACCCGAGGACAGCTACTCGGCCACGTTCTACGAGAAGTACACGTCCCAGCTGTGGTTCCCCGACGAAATTCCCCTCACGAACGACGCGCTCGTCTGGCAGGCGCTGGGCGACGAGGAGAGGTGGACGTACATTCACGCCTCCGCCGGCCTGAACGCCCTGGACACCCTTCAGGGCGAGGTGGGCATGCCCGCCCTGCGGGGCCTCGTGGATGGCCACATCCGCAAGGCCACGTTGCAGTTTCAGGGCATGATGGAGGACGTTCACGCCCGCAGCTACTCGCTGATCAACAAGACCTTCCTCAGCGCCAGTGAGGAACGCGAGGTGTTCGAATGGGTCCGCACCCAGCCGCACCTGCAATTCAAGATCGCCACCATCCAGGCGGTCTTCGGCGACCCGGACGTGTCGCCCGTGGGCCTGTGGAAGAAGCTGACGGTGTCCTGCATGCTGGAAACGGCGCTGTTCTACAGCGGGTTTTTCTATCCGCTGTACCTGGCCGGACAGGGGCGCATGGTCGCGGCCGGGGAGATCTTCAATCTGATCATCCTGGACGAGGCGCTGCACGGCGTGTACGTCGCCCTGCTGGCGCAGGAGCAGTACGCCGCCCTGAACCCCGCCGAGCAGACGTACGCGCGCGCCTGGTACGAGGACACGCTGCAGATCCTGTACCGCAACGAACTGGCGTACACCGAACTGCTCTACGCCGGCGTCGGGCTGACGGCCGACGTCAAGACGTTCATCCGCTTCAACTTCAACGTCCTGGCCGACAACCTGGCCCTGCCCCGCAGCTTCCCGGACGAGGAGATCAACGCGGTCATCCAGAACGGCATCCGGGCCGGTGGCACCACCCACGACTTCTTCTCGGCCAAGGGCAGCAGCTACAGCAAGATCAGCGTGGAACCCCTGACGGACGACGACATTGAGGCCATCTGGCCGGGCGAGTCTCCCGCCGCCCCACCGCGAAAGGCCGCCCATGACTGAGCGTCCCTTCATGCTGCTCACCCAGGACGCCTGCCCGAGCTGCGAACGGCTCAAGAAGATGCTCTCCGGGCCGCTGAAAGGCGCCTTCGACGACCGGATCGAGGTGATTCACCGCCAGACGAGTGCCGAACGGTTTTCCGAACTCGCGCAGATTCACCGAATTCAGAGCGTGCCCGCGCTCATTCATACGAGTGGTGCCACCCTTTTACAGACCAGCGGACTTGGCGAAGTGCAGCGCTTTTTGATGTCGGAAAGGCTGAATAGGGATTTGCCCCAATAAGAAAGCTGCCCAGGTGGACGGCTTTGATGGTGCAAAGAATAGCGTGTTATGCACCCGAATTCAAGTTATGCACACGGGTCGAGTTTTCAGCGATTGGGACAGCGTATCCCGGCTGATGCAGATCACGGCTAATCACTATTTAGCGTTTTCCGGCGGCCACGCGCTGCCGGGCCCGGTTCACGTTTTCAGTGGGCCTATCTCGATTTCGGATATCTGAAGAAGCGTCGCGAGAATCCAGGCGAGTGGCCTTAGCAGCCGACAAGTCAAATATCGATGGAGCCGCAGAAAAGCAGTGACGAAGGGCAGTTATTGGAGATGTGATTGCACCAGAAACCGTCCCGACCCCTCTTGATACTTCACCACTGAAAGGAACATCAGCCAGGCCGCGTCCACCCTGCACCACAAGATTGCCCACGAATAAGCAAGCCGTTTGTTGCACTGGGGCGCCAGGAATCTCAATTTGTCAGGGACGGAGGCCGCTCCCATTTGAAGACTCGGAGCCTGAGGCACGGTTAGCTTTACAGAAGCTGAACACAGGATGCGTAGCGTGTGGGGCAGAGGTAACCCAAATGCTAAAGCGAACCCTGTTGACCACCGGATTTATGACCCTCAGCGCACTGGCCTCTGCCCAATCCAGCCCGGCGACGCCAGCTCAACTCCAGGGCGTCACGCCGCAGAAGGCCATGCAACTTGCCAACAGCTGGAAGGGAAACGGCGTCAAGAGCTTCGTGACCGACTCAGCCGTGCAATTCACTTTTCCAGATGGGCAGCAGGAGAGCGTTAACCTCCCTGCGAAGCAGATGGTCATTGCCGTTGCCCCGTATGTGAACCAGACCCACCCCTGCAAGACGCATTTCATGTCCGGCTGTTCAGTAGCCGACAACTCCACTTTTTTGTTGTCTGAGTGGGAGTAAAGGCTGTGTCCACTGGTGAAATAGCGTGTGGAGCAGGTGTTGCTCCCATCGCAGCGCATGAATGAGGAGTTGCGCCCCGTATTGAACGAGGCTCATGGCACAGCGACCATGTTTTAATCGCCGAATAGGTCGCTCCTGGGAGCGAAATACGCCAATCTGCAAACAGTTCAGCCACGCCAACACGACGATTCCAAACAGGCGTTCCAGAGCAGCTGGATCAGTCATGGCGGTACGCTCCAGGTCAAAGCCCCTGGATTTGAGGCTGCTGAAGGTGCATTCGATAGACCAACGCATTCGGTACAGCTTCACGGTGTCCAACACATCAAAATCTGTAGCGATGAGCACGAGGTCACCTTCGGGTGACCTCGTTGCCACCACCTGCATCACTTCCCCGAATACACCCGCTTTCTCCACCATGCAACGGTATTGACCGTGCTGGATGTTCCCGAACCACTCATCTCCCCGGAGTGCGTCCAGTTTGGTGTTCTTCTTGATGCGTACCGCCCGCTTGATCCCCTTCTTCCGCAGAAATCGGAACCACTCAGCACCGATGAACTCCCGATCTGCCACGAGACCCCGCCAGCGACACGCTGGAAAGGCCCGCAGCAGTTGACTGACGACCCACATTCTGGCTTTCGTGTCGCTGGTGCCCGTACTGTCCAATGCATCCCACATCAGCGGGATGGTGTACCCGTGAATCACCACGCCCAGCACGAGTAAATTCATAGGTGATTCGCCATGTTTCCAGTTCGTGCGATCCAGACTCAGCAACCACTTCCCTGGCGGAATGTGACTGAGCATCAGCGCCAGGAAGGTCTGCATGGTCAATTGTTCGTCGCCCACGCCGCGTTCTACGCGGCGTTTCTTGGCTTCAACACTGCTCTTCCCTGGCATATGTGGGGAGAGCTTGTGGTGATTGACGCTCTGGGCGGTAATCATCGCCAGCATGATGTCAATGAGGCGCTGAAGCGTATCGATACGCAGCGTTGGGATGAGTGCTTTGAAGTGCTGGGTGAGTTCGGTAGTGTGTGGATGGGCGGGGGTTGAGGCGTTCACACCTTCAACACTCCCGCCTTTTGTCGTTCACATCGGAATCAAAGTCCCTTTTTGATCAATTTTCCCGTCCCACACCACCTCAAACCTAAGTTGTCGGGTACTGAGATAGACGAGGGAGAAACAGTCATTTGGGCCGATGAAGTCGGGATCAGCATCAAGCCTGTCGTGGGGAATACATGGGCCACACGCGGAGAAACGCCCATGATCCTGGCCAAGACCAATTGGAAGAAGCTCTCCATCATCGGGGGAATCACGTCTGGAGGACAGTTTTTCCAGCAAACACATGAGGGTTCAATCAAGGCGACTGGTTTCATCGCCTTCCTGACGCACCTCCTGCGGCACATCGAAGGCAAAATGACCGTCGTCGTAGACAACGCTAAAATTCATAGAGCGAAGATGGTGACGGACTTTGTTGCCACGCAGGAGCGGTTGAGTATCACCTACCTCCCACCGTATAGCCCAGAACTAAACCCGATTGAGCGCGTCTGGGCCTATGTCAAGCGCCATCATCTTGCCAATTTCTGTCCCGAGACCCTGGAACAACTCAAGGCTTACTTGAGAACAGTCTGGCCGAAAATTCGCTACCGTCAGTTACCCGCTCAACTTCTTGGTCTTGACCTTCAGACGACATCAACTTAGCGCGGTATCAATAATTTGCCAGTCCCTGTGACAAGAACCTTACCCAGCTAATACGTAAATGCAGCCGGCATAAAGGCCACGGGCAGCACACCCTTTCGGCGATAGGCGGCAGTGTCAAGAACGCCCCAGTGAGTCGCAGGCGTGGCGCGGGGGCCGCTTGTTCCGCGGGTTCTCAGCCAGCAGTCTCTCCCCCGCCCGTCGACAGCCAGGCCCGGTTCGGCTGAAATAGTCCAGTGACAGAGGACTTTCTATCCTTTGTGGATGACGCAGCGCCCCCCCAGTGAACCGAAGGTCGGCACGACGCAGGCTGACCTGGACGTCCAACTGGCCCGCGCCGAAGACCTGGTGGTGGTCGATCCCAAGGCGGCCGAGCAGCTGACCCGCGAAGTAATCGCGCGGGCACAGGAGGCCGGCGAGGCGCTGCGGGCGGGCCAGGCGGGCGTATTCCTGGGAGCCACGCTGTTTTACCAGGCCCAGTACGACGAGGCGTACAGGGCGTTTCACGAGGCGCTGAGCATCGCACAGGGAGAAGGAGACCGCAGCCTGGAAGCGCGCGCGCTCAACGGCCTTGGGAATGTGGTCAGTCACCAGGGCGATTACGCCGGGGCACTGGAATACTTTATGCAGAGTTCTCACCTGGCGCTGGAGACCGGCGACGAACTGGGGCGCGTGCGGGTACTGAACAACATCGCGGCCCTCAGATCCGAACTTGGCGAACACAGCAGCGCCCTGGCCGCCCACCAGGAAGTGGTGGCGGTGGCCGGGCAAATGGGCGACAGAATCCTGAGCCTTGTGGCCAGCGTGAACGTGCTCGTCGACCTCTGCAACCTGGGAAACCACGACCGCGTTCTGACCCTGGCCGATGAACTCGTGCCGAATCTGCAAGAGAGTGAGGCGCATCAGCCGCTGGTGGTGGCCCAGGCCCACCGGGCCAACAGCCTGCGGGAAACCGGACAGCTGGAGGCGGCGCGGCGCGTCGTGCTGGAAACCCTGCCCGTGGCCGAAGACATCGGTGAACAGATGCATCTGTGTTACCTGATGAATGTTCTGACCATGACGTATCAGCAGCAGGGGCAGTATGCGCAGGCCCTGCCCGCCGCAGAACGTGCCCTGAACCTGGCCCAGACATACGGTATCCGCACGCAGGAGCGCGACGCCCTGGGGCTGCTGTGTGAAATCCAGGAAGCGCTGGGCGACTTCCAGGGTGCGCTGGCGTTCCTGCGCGCCCACTACCAGCTGGAACGCGAGCTTCACGCCGAGAACGTGGACCGCAAGACCCGTTTCATCACCGCGCAGTTCGAACTGGAGACGCTACGGCGTGAGGCCGAACAGGAGCGGGAGCGCCGGCAGCAACTCCTGAAGGATCACTCGGCCCTGCGCGAGGATCACGCGCTGCTGAGTCACCTGGCCGCGCACGATCCCCTCACCGGCCTGGCCAATCGCCCCCATTTTCAGGAAAGAGCAGCGGAAGCCCTGAAACACGCCGGGGAGAGCTGCGTGGGCCTGCTGTTCCTCGATCTGGACGGCTTCAAGGCGGTCAACGATACCCTGGGCCACGACGCGGGGGATGACCTGCTGCGGCAGGTGGCCTCGCGCCTGCGTGCTCAGCTCAGGCGCGAGGATGTGATCGCCCGCCCCGGCGGTGATGAGTTCACGGTGCTGCTCCCCCACCTAAGCAGTCCAGACGACGCGCAGCGGGTCGCCCGGAAGCTCCTGCGCGCCCTGACCGAGCCGTTCACCGTGTATGGGCAGACCGTGCACATCAGCGCGTCGGTAGGCAGCGCCGTGGCCCCGCATGACGGCCTGAGCTTCACCGAGTTGAACCGCTGCGCCGACGAGGCCATGTACCGCGTGAAACGTCAGCGGGCAGCAACGAAACTGCCCGCCCCCACCTGAAGGCCGCTGACAGAAGACAGGCGTAGGCCAGGCCAACCACACGCGCTTTTCCGCCTGAAGCGCGGTCTGCCCTACAGCTTCAGCAGTTCGGGCGACTGCGGGCGGGCAATCAGGTAGCCCTGAATCAGGTCGCACCCCCAGTCCTGCAATTCCTGAAGCTGCTCCGGGTCTTCCACGCCTTCAGCGACCACCTGCAGGCCCGCTTCATGGGCGAAAGTGATGAGGGCGCGCACGATCGGCCGTGACGAACGGCGCTCAGGCACGGGACGCAGATCCTGGATGAGCGACCGGTCGATCTTGAGCCAGCGTGCCGGCAGCTGGTGCAGGCGGCTGATGCTGGAGTATCCGGTTCCGAAATCGTCCAGCGCCAGATCCAGGCCGGCGCCGTCGAGTTCCTCGGCTTGCAGGAATCCCGCGTCACCCACCACGGCCCCCTCGGTGACTTCGATGATGACGGCTTTGGGATCCAGACCGAAGTCGTGAAGCGCAGCGCTGACCTGATCGGCAAAATCCGCCTCCACGAACTGCTGCGGCGCCACGTTGACGGTGACCTTCAGCGCCGGCCAGCGCGCCCGCAAATGACTAAGCTGCGCGCAGGCTTCGCGCAGCACCCAGTGGCTGAGCGGCGACATGAGACCGCTCGTCTCTGCCACAGGAATAAAGCGGCCAGGCGGCAGCAGGCCCAGCTGGGGGTGCTGCCACCTCACCAGCGCTTCGAGGGCCACGGGTTCAAGCGTCTGGGCGTCCACGATCGGCTGGTAATGCAGGCGCA
The DNA here is from genome assembly GCF_004634215.1 of Deinococcus fonticola. Classification (NCBI taxonomy): domain Bacteria; kingdom Thermotogati; phylum Deinococcota; class Deinococci; order Deinococcales; family Deinococcaceae; genus Deinococcus; species Deinococcus fonticola. The sequence goes on from NZ_SMMH01000012.1 coordinate 51,014, forward strand.
GTTCGCCGTTCTCCAGCGCCCGGCGCAGCGCCTGCCCGAGTTCGAGTTGCTCCATGGCGGCCTGCCCCAGGTCGGCCTGGAACCGCCGCACCGCGTGACGCTCGCGTTTGGCCAGGTACATGGCCAGGTCCGCGTTCTTTTGCAAGGTGGTGATGTCGCTGCCGTCGTCGGGAAAGACTGCCACACCGATAGAGGCGGTCATGCGCCATTCGCGTCCGGCCAGTTCCATCGGGGCACTCAGCGCCTCCAGAATGCGCGTCGCCGCAATCTCAGCTCCGGTGTGAAGCCGCATGGATCTCAGCAGCACCATGAACTCGTCGCCGCCCTGGCGCGCGACCAGGTCGCCTTCCCGAACCGAGTGGCGCAGGCGTTCGGCCACCTGTTTGAGCATCAGGTCGCCGATATCGTGCCCCAGGGTGTCGTTGACCTGCTTGAAGTGGTCAAGATCGATAAACAGGACGCCCATCTCGGTGTGGGGGTGCGACTGCAAACTGGCCTGAAGCAGCTCTTCAAAGGCAGCGCGGTTGAGCAGACCGGTCAGGCTGTCATGCTGGGCCTGATAGGCCAGGCGCTCCTGAGCGGTCTGCAAGGCGGCATTGGCCTCGGAGAGTTCCAGGTAACGCAGGCGCTCCTCCGCGGCGCGGTGTTCCAGGCGCTCGATCTTGAACTGCGCGGCCATTACCTGCGTTCTGTGCTGAAGCATATCGGCCATGACCGCCTGCTGCGCCGCCGCCGCCAGGCGGGCCTCACTGAGCGCCTCCTGGTAGGCCCCCTGCTGCTCCAGCAGAGCGGCCAGATCGCGGTGGCCCTCGGCCTGGCGCACCGAGAAGTCCAGCGCGTCCGCCAGCGTCACCGCCTGCCTGAGAGGAACCAGGGCCGCGTCAGGCTGATTCTGGCTCATCAGCACCTGACTCAGCGTGAGCAGGGCGTCACACATATTCTCGCGGTCGCCCAGTTCATCTGAGAACTGCACGGCCTGCTGCGACACGTTCAGGGCGTCGTCGAGCTGCCCCAGCACCAGCAGGTCACGCGCCATGTTGGCCAGAATCAGCCCCTCGTGCTGCTTGAAGTTGGCGTCACGGGCGCGCTCGAGCGTGGCGAGGTTCAGGGACAGGGCTTTGTCGTACTGGCCCAGTTTGTGATAGCTCAGCGCCGTATTGATCGAGGCGCTGGAGATGAGCACGGAATGCTGCAGCTGATGGGCCAGTTCCAGCGCTTCAAGGTGGTACGTCAGCGCGGTTTCGAAATCGTTGAGGTCAAGGTACAGGTTGCCGAGGTTGTTCAGTGTTTTGGCCTGACCGAGCACGTCCTGCATGCTCTGCACCAGTCGCAGACAGCGCAGGTGGTACTCCAAACCCTGTCCCAGTTGCCCTATCTTGACGTTGGTAATCCCCAGGCCGTTGAGGTTACGCGCTTCCAGCGCCTTGAGGCCGAGCGACACCGCGACGGCCGCGCTCTCCTCGAAGGCGGCGCGCGCCTGCGCGTAGTTGGCCAGATAGAAATGTCCGTAGCCCATCAGCATGCGGGCACGCGCCACTCCAGCCTCATAGCCGCACCGCTCGGCCAGCTCAAGCGCCTCGCCGGCGAGTTCCTGCGCGCGCTGCATGGAGACCATCAGCAGTGCGTCGGCTTCGTCGTTCAGTTGATCAACGGTGTGGCGGTCAGCCGTGAGGCGAGCATGGGCAGGATGGTCAAGCGACATGAAAGTTCCCTGGGATCGAGGCTTGCAGTGGACAGGGTCTTTGAAACCCTGAAGCGGAGCTCAATATTATCGGCGGAAAGCTGACAAGCTTCTGAACACAGCTTCAAACAGGCGGCAGAGAAGGTAGGCCTGGCGTGGCACGTCCGCATTTCGGTTCTGCATTACCCTTCCGGCCTTTCCCAAGGTTGACCCGTTGCAGGAGAGGTCGGGTTACGCAGCGCGAACCTGCCGATCCTACTGGGCGGGTATCAATCTCAATTCCCCAAAGAGACAATAAGCCTGCGGCACTTCTGAAATGAAAAAGTTCTTCGGCACAGCTGGATCCCAGTCCGAAAAAGCTGTCTGTGGACGTGCATGATATTCTGCCGTTACCTTGAGGTATGGCGAAGGAGTCCCGGCAGGTCAAGGAAATCCGGCAGGTGCAGGGCCACGACGAACGCAACATTGCCCGCCTGGCGCTGGCCCTGGCACAAAACCGCGTGCCCGACACCATGCAAAGCTGGGAAAAACAACTGACCACCGACGCCCTGGGAGCCATTCACGTCAAGTGCGTATCCCGGAGTGACTCGGTGGTGCCGCACGGCCTGGACAACGACATCATCGTGGGCCTGGTCAACGCGTTCGTGGAGCAGGGTCTGCCCAACACCGGCGTGCTGCAGCTCTCGGCCTACCGCCTGCTGACCCTGGCGGGGTTGCGCGTGGGTGGACGGCAATACAGCGAACTGCTTGAAAGCCTGCGCCGCCTGCAGGGTTCCACCTTCGCCATCACCGACTCGTGGTTCGATGGTCGGCAACACCAGTGGACCAGCGAGGAATTCAGCATCATCAGCTCCTTTGCCCGTGTGGATGTCACCGAAATCGCCGATGACATCGGGCAGTTGCGGGCCGACACCATGCTGGAAATCCAACTTGCCCGCGCCATTACGCGCAGCGTACGCAACGGGCACCTGCGTCCCCTTGACCTCGAGTTCTATTCGCAACTGTCGCAGCCCATGGTTCGGACGCTGTACCGCAGCCTGGAGGAGCGCCGCGCACCCGCCGGAAAGGTCGCCACCAACGAGTACACCGTCAGCACCCGCATCTGGGGCGAGCATCTGGGCATGCAAGGCTGGCGGCTGGACAAGATTCGCCGCGCCCTGGAACCTGCACACGGTGAACTGCTGGAAACCAAGTATCTGCTGGAAGTCGTTTACACCGGCCGGGGCGAATCGCAGCAGGTCACTTACCGCTTCGGGAAGGTGGCCGCGCCTGTGAACGCGGAACTGGTGGCGCTGCTCACCAAAAATGGGCTGAGTGCCCCGAATGCCGTGAAAATCGTGCAGGAGCACGCCGGTCAGGTCGAGGTCACAGTGGCGGCCTTTCACCGTGTGGTCGCCCAGGCCCGCACGCCCGTGAAAAACCGCCAGGGCCTGCTGGTGGACATGTTTCAGAACCCGGACAAGTACGCTGAATACATGGACGCCGCGCACCCTAGACCGCTGGACACGCCATCAAAACCCAGGGAACGCAAAGCCGCAAAAACAGTCGATGAGGACTGGGAAACCAGGCAGGCCGAGGAGTGGCTGACCCTGGCCCCGGAAGCACGTGAAAAGCGCATGTTGAACCTGCTGAACATGATCATGACCGAGCACATGACCAAAGAGGAAATGGGGGTCGTTGCCACGCTGGTGGGAAACGGCACGCTGGACGCCCTGGATACCGCCCGCGCCCTGACCCGCGCCATGGCCGAAAAGACGCTGGCCGCCTATGCCAGGGAATTACGCGGCCAGATCGAACTTTAGGACGTTTTTCCAGAAACTACATATTGTCTCTTTGGGGAAGCTTGTCTCTTTGGGGAATTTTCCAGAAGATGAGCTTGTCTCTTTGGGGATTTGAAGCAAAAAAGGGTGTCCAGCAGGCAACTTCTCAACGAAAACTTCTGAGCTTGTCTCTTTGGGGATTTGGGGGCAAATGATACTGTCTCTTTGGGGAATTGAGGCCTTCCGAACTTGTCTCTTTGGGGAATGGGCATTTTTTAGATATTGTCTCTTTGGGGAATTTGTATTGTCTCTTTGGGGAATTGCAGTTGAGACAGCTTGTCTCTTTGGGGAATACTGGATGAATATTGCTGTCTCTTTGGGGAATGAGCTTGTCTCTTTGGGGAAAAAAACACCCTTGAGCTTGTCTCTTTGGGGAATTTAGGGCGAAAAATTCGCGCCAGGAGTGGATATGCATACCCCCGCCTGATGTTGATCATCAATGTTTTAAAACATCTTTTAAATCTTTAAAAGAACATCAATCAGGGCAATCCCAAAAAACACAAAATTTGCGTTCTCCGAGAATTTTTCTCGTCTTAGACAGGTTTTTGTGGCCTTCCGTCAATTCCCCAAAGAGACAAGCTCAGTTCAGTTGGTAACCAGAAGCGATTTTGGTAGATTTCTCAGATTTGACCTTCGCTTGACCTATGGAATGCCTCTGTTTGCTCCTGAGAAGGCCTTGAAGGCCCGAGAGCCAGAAAAAGGCGACTCATAGTCGCAGGTTCGTTTAGAGACCCCTTCATGGCCCTCTCAGCGAGTTTGAGCCGGTAGCGTAACGTGTTCACATGGACACGGAGTCTGCTCGCCAGTTCTTCCAGGGTTCCAGAATGCGCCAAATACGCCCTGAGTGCGGCTTCTACCTTGCCATCCGGGTCAACGCTCGCCAGTTGAGCCTTCACCTGAGCCCGCAGTCCATTTAGGGCGTCGCTTTGCAGGAGTTCGTACAGGGTATCCACTTCCATGAAAGTCACGACACCCGCTTCACGCAGCGAGGACAGCGATTGGGCCGCTTCTTCCAGTGCATTTTTGAAGTCTGGGCGCTGGTGAGCAGCACTGACGCCCAGCTTCACGCGGCGGCCTGTGGATGCCGTCAGGGCGGCAAACAATTCGTTCGTTTCCAGTTTCAGGTCATGAGTCGACCACAACCAGATGGCCTGCGAACCCCGCACGGTACAGAACCCGCCCAGGTTCCTTTCCGCAAAGTACCCCTCGCCTACGCCCGCCAGCACGTCCAGCGCATGAGCGTGCGCGGCCTGGGCGCTGGCTCCTCGACCCGGTTCGTCCTCGAACGAGGCGAGGGCCACCGCGAAGGACTCGCCGCCCACCGTGAACGGATCACTGTGTCCCTGAAGCAGGGCTTCCAGCGTACGTTCCCCCACGCGCCGGCGAGACGCGCCCGCTGCCGCCGATTGCAGGCGGGCCAACAGCGCGTACTCCACCACCACGGGCGTCATGGGGTTCCAGTCGGGGGGGAAACTCACGGTCAGGCGTCCCACATGCCTGCCGGCATGGGTCAACTTGAACTGCTGCGTCTCCCCTACCGGACGGCCCGCCGACGCCACCACATCTCCCCAGCTGGCGCGAATTTCCACGAATCCGCCAGTCAGACGCACCAGGAACGTCGCCAGGGCCTGCTCCGGCTGCGGGCGCGACACCGCCTGACGAAGCGAGGCCAGCAGGCCGGGTAATTCCTCGATGGTCAGCGCGGCGGGCAAATCTGAAACGGACATTTGTAGAATTCTACAAAATAAGGAGAAAAGTCTGTGGTTATCGACAAATGCAATCGGGGCGAATGCCCCTTATTCTGAAGGGACTCAATCAAGCCGGGGGGCAGCGGGACGTGAACTTCACGCCAGACAACCAACAGGTCAGAACACACCGCGGACACGCTGTCAAAGTCGTGCTTCTCGGCGCTGCGCTGTCTGGCCTGGCGAACGCCGCGTCTTACCGCATGACCTCCTTCGTCGTGGTTGGGACACAACCCAGACCCGCCTTCGCCTGGTGCGACGCCAGAGACCGCATCCTGGCCGTGACCGCGCCGTCCCCCGCGCTGTCCGGGCCAGACGACGTGCGCGGAGTTTCCCTGCTGCGCTGGTTGAAAAACAAACCCGTGGCATCGAACTTTCATTACAAACTCGGCCCGCTGGAAGGCGCGGCCGGATCGACCTACATCGGCCTGATTCCCGCCGGGTTCAGGGCCACGCGCGACCTGACCAGCCGGTACTTCGTTCACCTGAGCAACGTGGAAAGTCCGGCCGGAATGGGGTACCGGATGCAGCGCGTCGTGCGCTTCAAGACCATGCAGGGGGAGAACACCTGCCGGTACATTCCGAACGCCGCCTTCATGGGAGCCACCGCGAAACGCACGGTCATCGTGTGGGACGAGGGGGACGCCATCACATACGCCACCCGCAACTTCGATGGAACACCCGGCGTTTACGTCACCGGCGGACGGAAAACCCGCAGCGTCGAAGGCGGAACCACCTACGATTTCAGGACGGAGGACGGTTTCCAGTATCGCTTGGTCATTGATGATGACGGCCCCGGCACAGGCGCGGCGGTTCACGTTTTCCGCAATGGCAGCCTGAAATCCCGTGAATCTTTCCTCGCTTACTCCATCAGCACCCCAACCCCCTAACCCCTCAGGTCAAGGAGAACCATGACTCAATCTGAAGCCGTAAAAGCTAACCATGAACTGGCCGCCCAGTTGCGCGAAAGCCGCCTGAACCCCGGCATCAAGCACTTCATCGGCGGGCAGTGGGTGGACTCCCTCAGCGGGGAAACCTTCGACACGCACTCCCCGGTGGACAACAGCTTCCTGGTGAAAACTGCCAGGGGCGACGCACAGGACATCGACCGCGCCGCCAGGGCCGCCTGGGACGCCTTCCAGATGTGGCGTGAGGTGGGCGGCGCGGAACGCCGCAAGATCCTGCACAGGATTGCCGACCTGATCGAGAAGCGCTCTCAGGAAATTGCCGTACTGGAAAGCCTGGACACCGGGCAGGCCATTCGCTTCATGAAGTCTGCGGCGACCCGCGGCGCCGAGAACTTCCGTTTCTACGCCGACCGTGCCCCCGCCGCGCAGGACGGCCAGAGTCTGCCCACCACCGGGTTTATCAACTACTCGCTTCGCCAGCCGATTGGCCCGGTGGGCGTCATTACGCCCTGGAACACGCCGTTCATGCTGTCTACCTGGAAAATCGCCCCGGCCCTGGCCGCCGGGTGCACGGTGGTGCACAAGCCCGCCGAGTGGAGCCCGGTGAGCGCCACCCTGCTGGCCGAGATCATGGACGAGGCGGGGCTGCCGAAGGGCGTTCACAACCTCGTGCACGGCTTCGGGGAAAGTGCGGGCAAGACCCTCACCGAGCACCCGCTGATCAAGGCCGTGGCCTTCGTGGGTGAAACGACCACCGGCAGCCACATCATGCGCCAGGGTGCCGACACCCTGAAACGCGTTCACTTCGAGCTGGGCGGCAAGAACCCGGTCGTGGTGTTCGATGACGCCGACCTCGATAAGGCCCTGGACGCGGTGGTGTTCATGATCTACAGCCTGAACGGCGAACGCTGCACCAGCTCCAGCCGTGTGCTGATTCAGGAGGGCATCTACGACGAGTTCACCAAACGTATTGCCGAGCGCGCCAGCAATATCCGCGTGGGCGACCCCCTCGACCCGGAAACGGAAGTCGGGCCGCTCGTTCACCCGCGCCACTTCGAGAAAGTCATGTCGTACTTCGACAAGGCCCGCGAGGAAGGCGCCACCATCGCCGAAGGCGGCGTGCGTGTGGGTGAGAGCGGCAATTTCGTGCGTCCCACCCTGTTCACAGGGGCGCGCAACGACATGCGCATCGCGCAGGAAGAAATCTTCGGTCCGGTGCTGACCGCCATTCCCTTCAAGGATGAAGCCGAAGCCCTGAGCCTGGCCAACGACGTCGCCTACGGCCTGGCCGGGTATCTCTGGACGAACGACCTGATCCGCGCCCACCGCTTCGCGCACGGCCTGGAAGCCGGCATGATCTGGGTCAATAGCGAAAATGTCCGCCACCTGCCCACTCCCTTCGGCGGCGTGAAAAACAGCGGCATCGGACGCGACGGCGGCGATTACAGCTTCGAGTTCTACATGGAAACGAAGAACATCGCCATTTCCCTTGGCACGCACAAAACCGCGAAACTCGGCGTTGGGCAGGCCCCCAAGATCGACAAGAAGGAAGCGGGCGAGTAAACGCTCTCCCGGCCCCATTTTTCAGGAGGAATCATGACAGCAACGGAGAAATTTGAAGGTAAGGTCATCCCGCCCATGCACAGGAATGGGACTGGGGCGGTGAACGGCGAGCAGTTCCTGGCACGGCTGCGGCAGAATCCGCCGACGCTGTACATCGACGGCGGGCGGGTCGAGGACCCCACCACGCACCCGGCCACCGCGAACATGTGTCGGTCGCTGGCGGGCCTGTACGACCTGCAATTCGAGGAAGACTTGCGCGACCCCCTGACCTTCGAGGAAGACGGCAAGCGGTACGCCCGTTCTTTCATGGAGCCGAAAACGAAGGAAGACCTGAAACTGATCGCCGAATCGCACCGGATTCGCGCGAATTATGGCCTGGGTTTCCTGGGGCGTGCGCCCGATTACATGAACGCCAACGTGATGGCGGCGGGCGCGGGCGCCGAATACTTCGCGCAGTGCAAACCCGAGGGCGACCACAAGGTGGACTTCGCCGAGAACATGCGCCGCTACGCGAAATTCGTGCGCGACAACGACCTGTGCCTGACGCACGCGCTGACCAACCCGCAGGTGAACCGCAGCAAGATGGCGTCCGAGATGCCCGACCCTTACATCGCGCTGGGCGTGGTAAAGGAAACCGACGAGGGCATCATCGTGCGCGGCGCCCGCATGATGGCGACCCTGCCGATTGCCGACGAAATCCTGATTTTCCCCTCCACCGTGCTGAAGGAAAACGCCGACAAGAGCCGCTACGCCATGGGTTTCGCCATTCCCTGCAACGCGCCGGGCGTGAGCTTCCAGTGCCGTGAACCCATCGACGTGGGCCGCGATCCCGAAGACCATCCCCTCAGCAGCCGGTTCGACGAGCAGGACGCCTTCGTGATCTTCGACGACGTGCTGGTGCCCTGGGAGCGCGTGTTCCTGCTGTACGACGTGGAACTGGCCAACAAGGCCTACGCTGGCACCGATGCCGTGCTACACATGGCCTACCAGGTCGTGAATCTGAAAATTGCCAAGACCGAGGCGTTCCTGGGGGTGGCCCAGAGCATCGTGAATGCCATCGGCTCTGGCGGGTTCCAGCACGTGCAGGCCAAGATCGCCGAGATCATCATCATGCTGGAAATCATGAAGGGCCTGGAAGTCGCCGCCCGCGAGCAGGCCACCGTGAACAAGTACGGCGTGATGACACCGGCCCGTGGGCCGCTGGACGCCGCCCGCAACTACTACCCCGCCAACCACCAGCGCCTGCCCGAACTGCTGCAACTGCTGGGCGCCTCCGGCATCATCATGATGCCCAGCAAAGCCGACCGCGAAGGGCCGCTCGGGCCGCAGATCGACAAGTTCCTGCAAGCCGGCAACGCCAGCGCCGAAGACCGCCTGAAACTGTTCCGCCTGGCCTGGGACATGAGCATGAGCAGCTTTGCCGGCCGCCAGTCGCTGTACGAGAAGTACTTCTTCGGCGATCCCGTGCGCATGCACTCTGCCCTGTACGAGGTTTACGACAGCAGCGAACCCGTGCTGCGCATTCAGGAATTCCTGAAGCGCAAGTAAGCCGCTGGCGTGGGGTTTGAGAGTCCGAGCAGCTTTTCAGGACTCTCAGACCCTGTGGCCCGAACCCATTGATTTGGAGGCAACACGAGATGAAACCAGATGTGATTCGGATCGCTCAGGCGATTTTTACTGTGAAGGACCTGGCGGCCAGCAAGGAGTTTTACGTTGACCTGCTGGGCATGAACGTGCTGCACGAACAGGGAGACGCGCTGTACCTGCGCGGCGTGGAAGACCGCGAGTGGACGCTGAAACTGGAGCAGTGCAAAGGTAGTGAGGAAGCCCGCGTGCGTCACCTGGGCTACCGCGTGCGCGACGAGCATACGCTGGACGCGCTGGTGAACCTCGCGGAAACCCAGGGGCTCCCCCACCGCTGGGAAGAAGAACTGGATCGCCCGAGGATGCTGCGCCTGCAAGACCCCTTCGGTATTCCGGTGGCGTTTTACCACGACGTGAAGACGTATCCGTGGCTGTTGCAGGAGTATCACCAGCACCGTGGCCCCGGTTTGCAGCGTGTGGATCACTGCAACGTGCGCGTGCCGGACGTGAAAGCCACCATGGACTGGTACATGGACGAACTCGGCTTCCGCCTCTCGGAATACACCGTGGACGAGCAGGATCAGTGGTGGGCGGCCTGGATTCAGCGGCGCGGCGGCGTGCACGATTTTGCCCTCACGAACGGCGCAGGGCCGTGCCTGCACCACTGGGCGTACTGGATGCCCGACGCCCTGAGCATCATCAAGACCTGCGACATCCTGGCCGGGGCGCGGCAGCCCGAGCGCATCGAGCGTGGCCCGGGGCGTCACGGCGTCAGCAACGCGTTCTTCCTGTACATCCGCGATCCGGACGGCCACCGCATCGAGCTGTACACCAGCGATTACATCACGGTCGACCCGGACTTCGTGCCGATCAAGTGGCTGCGTGACGACCCGCGCCGCCAGACGCTGTGGGGCGCGAAAACGCCGCGCAGCTGGTTCGAGGAAGCCAGCCCCATGGAGGCCTTCGAGGGCGGCGTGCAGCAGCCCAAAGAGGGCAAACTGACCGGCATTCCCGCACACGTCATCTGAGTGGCGTCGGCTGGCCGGGAAAACGTAGGCTGGCCTGAACCTGTCGGGCCGCTTGAGGGGACGTGATGACGGGAGCCTTCTGGCTCCACCGAAGCCGTTTCCAGTCAGGCGGCCCTCACGTCTGGACAAGAGAATTCAATACAGTACGGCCCGAGGTCGACGAAAGGCCGCACCGAAGGAGATACATGAAAACCGCAAATTTCATCGTTGGTGGACGCCAGCTCAAAGGGGAACTCCGCCAGGACGGTCTGCTGTACGACGCGGCTGGCGAGGCCCATCACCCGGATCAGGTGCAGTTCCTGCTGCCGCTGAAACCCGGCAAGGTTATTGCCCTGGCGCTGAACTACGCCGACCACGTGGCCGAACTGGGTTTCAAGGCCCCCGAGGAACCGGTCATGTTTCTGAAACCCAACACCAGCCTGCTGCCGCACGGTGGCACGGTCATCTACCCCCGCGGCGCAAAATTCATGCACTACGAGGTGGAACTGGGCATCGTGATCGGGCGCGATGCCCGCCGCGTGAAAGCCAGGGACGCCCAGGACTACGTGGGTGGGTACACCATCGCCAACGACCTGGTGGTGCGCGATTACGTCAGCAACTACTACCGCCCCCCCATGCGCGCCAAGGGCTGGGACACCTTCGGCCCGATGGGGCCTTACCTGGTGAGCGCCGACGAGATCGCCGACCCGTACAACCTGGGCCTGCGGGCTTACGTGAACGGTGAACTGCGCCAGGAAGGCAGCACCAAGGACATGATCCTGAAAGCCCCCGAGCTGATCGAGTTCATGAGCCGCTTCATGACCCTGGAAGCCGGCGACGTGATCCTGACCGGAACGCCTAAAGGAGTCTCGCACGTGCACCCCGGCGACGTGATGCGCATGGAAATCGACGGGCTGGGCGCACTGGAGAACCCGGTGGCGCTGGAAGACGAGAGCGCCGAGCCGCTGATCGCGCAGGAAGGCGAACGCAAGTAATGCCGCACCTGACCGTCGAGTACACCGACAACCTGCAGAGCCCGCGCATTCCCGAATTGCTGCGGGCACTGAATGCCGTGCTGCTCGCGCGCCCGGACGTGTATCCGGTGGGCGGCATCCGGGCGCGGGCCTACCGCCTGACCGAATACGCCGTGGCCGACAGCACCGATCCACAGGACGCTTTCGTGCATGTCGTCCTGAAAATAGGGGCGGGCCGCAGCGACGAGGTGAAGCAGGCCACCGGGGATGACCTGTTTGCCGTGCTGAAGGCCCACTTCGCTGAGGAGTTCGCGGCGCGGCCCCTGGCGCTCTCGCAGGAGATTCAGGAATTCAGCGAGGCTGGCACGTGGAAGCACAACAACATTCACGCGCGGTACAGGAAGTGAAGCCCTCCCCTCTCCCCCACCGGAGGTTCGCATGCTGACGCCTGAGCAGATCAGCGACGCCGTGACGCGCTTGCACCACGCCGAGGAAACCCGCACGCAGATTTCGCAACTGTCGCGGCAGTACCCGGACATCACCATTGAGGACGCCTACCGGGTGCAGGACGCCTGGGTGGCACACAAGCTCAGCCTCGGCCGCCGGGTGTACGGCCACAAGATCGGCCTGACCTCGCGGGCCATGCAGAAGTCCAGCAACATCAACGAGCCCGACTACGGCGTGCTGCTCGACGACATGGTTTTTCCGGAAGGCAGCGAGATTCCCACCTCGCGCTTCATCGTGCCGCGCGTGGAGGTGGAGCTGGCGTTCCTGCTCGAAAAAGATCTGGAAGGCCCGAACTGCACTGCCTTCGACGTTCTGGACGCCACCAGATACGTTTTTCCCGCCGTGGAGATCATCGACGCCCGCATTCAGCAGGTCGACCCGGAAACGAAGGCCACCCGCAAGGTGTTCGACACCATCAGCGACAACGCCGCGAACGCCGGCATCATCGTGGGTGGGCGCAGCGTGCGGCCCTTCGACGTTGACCTGCGCTGGATGAGCGCCCTGCTGTACCGCAACGGCGTGATCGAGGAAACTGGCGTGGCCGCCGGGGTGCTGAACAACCCCGTGAACGGCGTGGCGTGGCTGGCGAACAAGTACGCCCCGCACGGGCGCAAACTCGAAGCCGGACAGATCATCCTGGCCGGGTCGTTTACCCGCCCTGTCGAAGCCGAACCCGGCGACGTGTTCCACGCCGATTACGGCCCGCTGGGCGGACTGTCTTTCAGGTTCGCAAAATGAATGGACTGATCAATGAATTCAAAGTGGCCTTGCAGTCCCGTCAGCCGCAGATCGGCCTGTGGCTGGGCCTGGCCGATCCGTACTGCGCCGAAATCTGCGCCGGTGCGGGCTTCGACTGGCTGCTGATCGACGGCGAGCACGCCCCCAACGATGTTCGCAGCACCCTGTCCATCCTTCAGACGCTGGCCGCTTACCCGGTTGCGCCGGTGGTGCGGCCCCCCGTGGTGCAGACGCACCTGATCAAGCAGTATCTCGATCTGGGCGTGCAGACGCTGCTGCTGCCCATGATCGACACCGCCGAGCAGGCGCAGGCGGCCGTGACCGCCACACGCTACCCGCCGCAAGGCGTGCGCGGCGTGGGCAGTGCCCTGGCCCGCGCTTCACGCTGGAACAGCATTCCCGATTACCTGCACCGCGCCGACAGTGAAATCTGCGTGCTGGTGCAGGCGGAAACCAGAGAAGCCTTGAAGAACCTCGACAGCATTCTGGCGGTGGAGGGCGTGGACGGCGTGTTCATCGGCCCCGCCGACCTCAGCGGCAGCCTGGGGCATCTGGGCAATCCCGGTCACCCGGAAGTCGTGACGGCCATTGAGGACACCATCGGGCGCATCGTGGGTGCAGGCAAGGCGGCCGGGATTCTCAGCAGCGACGTGAACCAGGCGAAGCGCTATCTGGAATTGGGCGCCACCTTCGTGGCTGTGGGCGTGGACACCTCGCTGCTCGCGCAGGCCAGCCGGAATCTTGCCAGGCAGTTCACCGCAGACCGCCAGGGTGAAACCCAGGGTGACGGCACCTACTGAGCGTTGCAAGCAGAGCAATCAAAGGGGAGTCGGCTTGTAGAAACCGACTCCTTTTTAATTTCTCGTGTAGAACGGGAGAACTGAGGTTCTTTGCTGTGTTATTTGATCAAATAACAGGCCTTCAATCGTCCACTGCAGAACGCAGAACCTGCGGCATTTTCTTCAGCCACTGCTCAAGAGCCTGTTGCTCGGCGCTGGAAAGGCGCGAAAGCCAGCGCGAACTGCCCAGGACTCTGGCCACCCGCGCGGCCTGAGGGGCTGACACGGCTGGTGTGGTCAGTTTACGAATCTCAGCCTGCAATTCGGCGCGGGAGGCCCCGCTGGCGGCCAGATTCAGCAGCCGGGTGTGGTGCCGCGCCTCCACCGGGACGATCAACTGGGCCAGGGTATAGGCCAGCCCTCCCCTCACGGCGTCCAGAATAGCCGTAGGCCAGTTCAGGATCTTCAGCTTGTTGCGGGTAAACGAAGTCCACTGTTCTCCCAGCGGCGCAAACACCTCATCCAGGGCGGCATGTTCCGCTCCGGGTTCCTCACGCAGCAGTTGCATTAGCCGGGTTCGGGCTGCTTCCGGCGACAATCCCAGCGTCTGGGCCACCAGTTCCAGCTTGGCGTCTACCTCGTCCAGCGTGTTCAAGTCCTCGCGTTGGAGGTTCTCGATCAGGGCCACCTGCCGGGCCTGCACGTCCGTCAGGTCACGGATGATGACGGGAACCTCGCTCAATCCGGCCAGCTGGGCGGCCCGCCAGCGGCGCTCTCCGGCCACGATCTCGAACTCCTGGCCGACCTTGCGCACCAACAGGGGTTGCAGCACACCCTGTTCGCGGACACTCTGGGCCAGCGCCTGTAATTTTGGGTCGTCGAACTGACGGCGCGGCTGGCCCAGTCCGGCACGCAGGCGCTCGACAGCGATCAGGGTTTCGGCCTCTACCGGTCTGGTCAAGTCCGGCACATCCTGGCCGAGCAGCCCCTGCAAGTCGCGTTTGCGTTCGGGACGGGTGCGGCGGGTCATGCGGGTACCTCGTATTTCAGGCCCAGCGCCCGCGCCACATCTTGGGTTAGCCGCTGGATATCGCGGTGAACGGGGGTGTTTGGCGCATAGGCGCCCACCGGTGCGCCCTGCGCGGTGGAATCCAGCCACACCGCCTCGCGCTGCGGTACGGGTGAAGCCAGCGGGGAAAGGTACTGTTCCAGGTCGGCCATGACTTCACGGTCGTGCAGGCGCCGGGCGTCGTAGAAGGTCGGCACATACAGCGCCACCGTCAGGTCAGGCCTGACCTCCTGATACTCGCTGAAGGCCCCCTGCAAGCCCGGCAGCGCGTCCAGGCCCTTTTGCCGGGTGGGGACAGGCACGATCATGTGGTCGGCGGCCAGCGCGCCCAGAATGGAAAGCTGGCCCAGGCTGGGCGGGCTGTCGATCAGCGTGACATCGTACTGCTCGGCCACGTCCTGAAGGGCGCGGCGCAGGCGGCCCTGGGCGCCGACCCTGCCCATCATCTGGCCCTCGGCCACCGCCAGGCTGACGTGCGAGGGAATGAGGGACAGGCCATGCGCCTGGATGGGCTGGGGGAGAGGTTGTCCGTCCACCGCCACCCGGTAGACGGTCTGCGCGGGGTCAACCCCCTCCACACCCAGCCAGCCGGTCAGATTGGCCTGCGGGTCGAGGTCGATGAGCAGCACGCGGTGACCCGCCTGTGCCAGTTCGTACCCGACATCCCGGACGATGCTGGTCTTGCCGGCCCCCCCCGCATGATTGAACACTGTGACGGTCTTCACGGCTCTAGCTTAACGGCTGCGGGCTCTCTCAGTGCAGCGGGCGCTGCAGCGCTGTGGTCGCACCTTCTGGTAAAAGAATTTGCGGGGAAGTTGCGTCCAGCAAGGCTTTCATCTTTGTTATTTGATGAAATAACAAGTTCTAAGAATGGCGCCCTGCCTCAATGTGCGTTTTAGCTTCGTTTCATCACAAACGCGGGGTATGCTGCCGGTTATGAGTGTGCCGCCGGCCAATCCCGCGCCCCAGAGTCAAGCGGGTGCTTTATGACCAAACCCGATCTGGTGCCTGCCGACCTGCCGACCCTGCCCACCGCGCAGATGCTGGCCCGACTTTCCGCCGAACCGGGCCGTTGCCAGATGACGGTGGACAGTGCCAGTCCCTGGGTGGCCGGGGTGATTGTGCGTACCCCCCGGCTGTACCTGGCTCTGCACGCCGTGAACACTGAGGAAGCGCAGATTATCGCCGCGCCGCGCGTGGCTGGCCTGGCAGGTTCCGGGGATGCCCAGCTTCAGGCACTGCTGGCGAATGCCGCCCCGCAGGACGACGGGCTGTACCGCGACGTTCCGCCTCCGGCCCCCGGTGAAGCTGCGCCCCCTCCGCTGGAGCCGGTGCCGGGGCTGACCACGGCGGGAGGGGCCGCGCCAGCACGCAGAATCGACTATCCCCTCGTCCTACTGTGGTTCGCCTTTGCCCTGTTTGCCTTCGGGTCGTCCGTTTCGCTGTTGAATCTAATCGCGGCTCTAATGCTGGTCGCGGCGGCCGTCTCAGCTCTGCTGGGTGTTCCTCGCGGCAACGGCCTGCCTACCGCCTCACCGCTGCGCACGGCCAGCCTTGTGACCGCGGGCCTGGGAATCCTCACCCTCCTCTTCGCCGCTCCTTTCACTGCCGGGCCGCTGGTTTTGCTGCTTGCGCTGGTCAGCATCGGGACGGCCCTGGCTCCTCGCCTCGCTGGACGTTCATCCACCGCAACAATGGCCCCAGCGGCTCAGCAGTCGGATTCAGCAGAGGTCAGTGCGTCCCAGGCGCTTCCTGCACCGCAGCTTCAACTGATCGAGACCACGCGCACCCGCCTGATTGAGCATCTGGAAGTTGCCGAACGCAGCGGCAACCCCAGGGACGTGTTCGAGGCGAAGCAGGCCCTGGAGGTTCACCTGCCGGAAGTGGTGGAGCGCTGGGAGGCGCTGCCCACCTGGCGGCGGCGCGACGACGCACCGCTGCGGCGCACGCTGGAGGGCCTGGCGACTGTCAGCGTGCCGGACACCACGACCAGCGAATTAGAATGGGACGCCACCGAGCGCTTTATCGAGCAGAAGGCCCGAGCCAAGGCCAGCGAAAGCGGTGAACTGGGCGTGCGCCGGGAACCTTTGACGCCGCCGGCGCGTACTCCTGACATGCCCCGGCGTGGGACTGACCAAGACGACAAATCGTGAGGAGGACGCATGAAAAAGACATTTGATCTCCCCCTGCTGGCGGCCCTGCCTGCCCTGCTTCCGGCCTTACTGAGCAGCTGTGGGCCAGATCAGGGCAAGCAGGTAGACACCAGCGGCATGAGCCGCCAGGCTTTTAAAACAGAGGCCGAATGCCGCGCCTACTACAAGCTCCAGATCGAGCAGGGCCTGCAAAACCCCTGTAACCGCGAGCAGCGCGTCGGCGGTGGGGGCTTCATCTACTTCGGGCCGTGGTTTGGTTCGATGGGCAGCATTTCCAGCCGTGGTGGCTTCAACAGCGGCAGCCCTACCCCCGGCACGACCAGCGGCCCCATTCCGTCGCAGGGCACGCGCTATGTGGGCTACACCCCCAGCGGCAAGGTCAGCACCACCGGCCTGACCATCAACCCCAATGGGCGGGCCAGTTCGTACACGGCACCCACCATTTCGCGTGGCGGCTTCAGCACCGGGGCACGCGGCTGGGGCGGGTCGAGCGGTTCGTGAAGCGCCTGCCTTTCCGCGAGCGCCCCGGCTGGCAAGACAGGCTGGAACAGGTGGGCTTCACCTGGCACACCGGGAGCCGCGAGGCTCCTTTTCCTTACTGGGAAGAAGACGCCGCGTATTCGTTCACGGCGGCTGAAATCGAACTGCTCGAGCGCCGCTCCGGCGAACTGGTCGCGTTGGCGCTGGACGCGGTGGCCCACGCCATCGAGACCAGGCGCCTGGGGCAACTGGGCATCCCGGATTTTCTGCACGACGCCGTGAAGGCTTCCTGGGACAGGGACGACCCCAGCGTGTATCTGCGCCTGGATCTGGCTTACAGTGGGGGAGACCAGGAACCCAAACTGCTGGAGATCAATGCGCAGACGCCCACCAGCCTGCTGGAAGCCGCCGTGTGTCAGTGGCAGTGGCTCGAAGACCGTCAGGAGACCGGCGAGTTACCGCAAAGCGCCACGCAGTGGAACGCCATTCACGAGGCGTTGACCGCGCAGTGGCAGTGGGCCTCGCAGGAACGCGGGGTGCGGGAAGTGACCTTCGCCGCCGCCCGGCTGGACGAAGACCTGGCCACGTCCACCTACCTGGAGGAACTGGCCCGCGCCGCCGGCATCAAAACGCAGCGCCTGTGGGTCGATGAGATCGGCAGCAGCGCCGCCATGGATCAGCTGGCCGACCTGTGGGGCCTGCCCATCGGACACCTGGCCATGTTGTGGCCGTTCGAGTTCGCCTGGGAGGGGCGCGACGCGGCCTACCTCGCCAGCACTAGGACGCGCTTCATCGAGCCGCTGTGGAAGGCCGTGATGTCCAGCAAGGGCCTGCTGCCTCTCATGCATGAGCTGGCGCCGGAACATCCCTGCATTCTTCCGGCGCGGTTCGTGGATTCGCTGAATCTTACGAATGTGGGGATGCAGCCGGTGCGCAAGCCGCTGTGGTCGCGTGAAGGGCAGAACGTACAATTGCCCGGCCAGGCGGCCACCGGCGGCGAGTACGGTGACCTGCCGCTGATTGAGCAGGCCTACGTCGAGTTGCCGGAGTACCAAGCTGGGCGCGGTGAAAGCCGGTATCCGGTGCTGGGCGTGTGGGTAGCGGGCGACGAACCGTGCGGTCTGGGCGTGCGCGAAGGCGTGACCCGCGTCACGGACGACCGCGCCCGCTTCGTCCCTCATCTTGTACAGGACGAGTAACTCTAAGTTTTGATGGCGTGAATCGGCAGATCGCGCTCATGCGCCAGGGTTTTGCACTCCTCGACTGTCAGGGTTAGCAAGAATTCTTCGAGGGCCTGTCCGGCCAGTACCTCCGAGAGCCGCTGAGCGAAGTGGGGCTCCAGGGCCGCCACGCCCGCCCAGCCGTCGTGCAGGGCGTAGAGGCGGTACTCGGGATTCGCGCCCGACAGCCAGCCGCCCGCTGCAGTCAAGCCGTGGCGCACCGGCAGCGCCATGGCGTATGCTGCTTGCTTCAAGCCCACCCGGCGGTGACGCTCCTCCGCGCCGCGTGCCCGCCCCAGCAGCAGGCCCAGTGCTGCGCGCGCAGCTTCCTGCGCTCCACTCAGGTCGGCCAGCAGGGTGGTGGGCATCTGCGGCGGGCGCACCAGCCCGGCCTGCAACTGGTAGGTCAGGTCGTGCCCTGGAACCTCCGGCTCGTCCGTGTCTCCCACGATTTCCACCCAGCACAGCGCCGGGTTCCACTGCGCCAGGCTTTCCGCCGTGATGCCCAGCCGCGCCAGGGCGCCGGGCCGTTGACTGGTCAGGAGCAGGTCGGCCCCACGCAACCACTCTTGCAGCGCTGCCTGACCTTCCGGGCGGCGTAAATCCACCGTCCGCACATCCAGGCCCTCGGCGAGTTCACGGTACATGCCGGGGGCCGCGCCGGCCAGCATGTCCCCGGCGGGCGCTTCCACCTTGATCCAGGTCATGCCCTCCTGGCGCAGCAACTGGGCCGCTACCGGGCCAGGGACGTTCGCGGCGAGACTCACGCCCCGAAAGCCGGAAAGCGGGCCGTGCAAAGGGGAAACTGGTGAAGGGGTCAAGGTCGAATTCCTCCTGTTGCGAACCGGTGCGGTGTGCGCCCAACTTGGTGCAGTGATCTTTCTTCGGAGCCTGCTGGGCGTAAGTTCGTGTAGTACGTGGGTCAAATAGATGGTGACAGAGATCAGGCCGTCCTCACTCTGGTGATAGTCGGCGTGACCCGCAACAGTGACAGGTTTCCCTTCCGGCCGCGCAGCCTCTTTCTGGTGTCAGGCGTCTTTTAAAGCGTGCCGCCCACGCCGCTCAGGTTCTGCCCCGCCGCCACCGACAGGGCCGCCAGCGCCTCCAGCACGTTGCCCTGTGCTTGAAGGCGAGTGTACTGGGCTTTTTTCAGCAGCAGACCCGTGGCCTGCAAGTCCACCGCACTGATGGTGCCGCTTTGCAGCCGCGCCGTGTCCTGCTCGAAATTTTTCTTGGCAGCGTCCTCGCGGCTGATGGCCACCGCCAGCAACTCGGTGGCATTCTGCCAGGTCTGGTAGGCGCTGGCCAGGGTCTGCGCGGCGTTCTGCTGGGCGCTCAGCTGCGAGCGCTGGGCGTTTGCCAGGGCGGTGCGGGCGTCTGCCAGCGTGCGGGCGGGCGTGTAATCGTTGTTCGCCAGGTCGACGGCCAGTTGAGCCTCGCTCACCGCGTTGCCGGCGGCAACCAGGGCGCTCAGGCGCGGCAGTTGACCCTGCAACTGCGCCAGCGACGCCGCAGCAGGGGAGACGTTGTCGGGGGCCAATACCTGAAGCTTCCCAGCGAGGCCGGTCAACGTCCCCAGCCGTGCCTGCGCCAGCGCCAGTTGAGCGCGGGCGTCGGCCAGGCCCTGCTCGCTGGCAGCCAGGGTATTCTGGGCGTTCTGCACGTCCAGCGCCGTGGCGTTCCCCACCTGCTGCTTGGCCTGCGCGACCTGCACTGCCTTCTGGTCGGCCTGCACCTGCAAGGTCTGCACACTGACACTCTCCTGGCCTTCCAGTACCGCCAGGAAAGCGGCGGTGGTACTCTGCAAGGCCGCCAGCCGCGCCCCACTCAACTGCGCGGCGGCCAGTGCGGCGGCGTTGCGGGCGCTCAGTTTGGCGGCCACCAGCACGCTGGGATCGGCCTGCGCGGCGGTGTTCGTGGCGCTGGCTTTCTCCAGATTGGCCTGAGCCGTGCGCACGTCCGCGTTGTTCTGCAGGGCCGCCGTGATCGCGGCCTGAAGGGTAATGCCGCTGGCTGGCATCTGTGTGCTGGCGTTGCCTGGGGAAGCTGGGGTGGTGGGCGCGGCCTGCGCGGCGGCCGGCTGGCCCATGAGCAGCGCGGCACTCAGCAGGGTCAGGGCGAGGGAAGAATCTTTTCTCACGGTAACCAGGGAGGGCATGAAGTCAGCTTGGCACGCCGCTGCCAAGAGTGTTTGCACGAATGTTGAAGATTTGTCGAAGATGGGGAATTCAGGGCCAAAAAAAACCTCCCCAGGGCAACCTGAGGAGAGGAAGGAAACAGGGGCTATGACGATGGGGTCAGCCGGGCAGGGGCCGGGTGCCGGGTGTGGGGGGAACCGACGGAGCAGAGTCTGGCGACGCAGAATCCAGTGACGCAGAGTCGAGCGTGACCTGCTGGCGCTGTTCACGTTCCACGCGCCGGCGCTCGAACAGGTAGAAGGCGGCGGGCACGACGTAGAAGGTCATCAGGGCCGAGAAGCCCACCCCGCCCAGGATCACCACCGAAATGCTCTTGCCGAACTCGCTGCCGGCCCCCTGATTCAGCAGCAGCGGCAGGGCGATGATCATGACCGTCAGGGTGGTCATCACGATGGGCCGGAAACGCAGGCGGCTGGCCTCGATCAGGGCGTCGTAAAAGGGCATCTCCCCGATCTTCTCGACCACGAACTCCAGGTAGATGATGGCGTTTTTCGCCGACAGCCCGATCAGGAGCAGGAAGCCCAGCACCGCGAAGATGTCCAGTTTGTTGCCGGTCAGGAAGATCAGCCAGTACGCGCCCGCCACCGCGAACGGCACCGGCAGCAGCAGGTAGAGGGGATAACGGAAGGAGTTGAACTGGCTGCCCATCACCAGGTACACCAGCAGCAAAGACAGCGCGAAGTACTGCAGGCCGGTGCGCTGCAGCTGGTTGCCCAGTCCGAAGGCGCTGTTGCGGTCGGCCTGCCCGACGCTGACCAGGTTGTCGATCACGCCTGCGCTCGTCAGCGAGGCCACCAGGCTGTCCTGAAGCTGCCCGCTGGTCAGGCTGCTGCCGGCCTGCGGTTCGATGCTCAGGTCGAGGCTGTACAGGCGGTTGGTGCGCGGAATGCTGTTGGGGGCGCTGCCCTGAACCACCGCGCCGAGTTGCCCGGCGGTGATGCTGCCCAGCGCCGGGCTGGTAATCGGCAGCGAGAGCAGGCCCTGCTCGTCGCTCAGGGCGGCGGGGTTGGCCTGCACGGTGATGGGGTAGGTCACGCCGCCGATGTCCACCGTGCCGCCGCTGCTGCCACTGCCGTAGGTGCGCAGGGCGCTGGCGACCGTGTCGGCGCTGAGGCCGGCACTGGACAGCGCGGCCTTGTTGGGCACGAAGCGGTTTTCGAGGGTGGTGCTGTCCAGCGAACTGCTGACGCTGGCCACGTTGGCGTTCTGCTCGGCCACGTTCACCGCCTGCGCGGCGCGTTCCTTGAGCAGCTCGAAGTTGCTGGCGACCAGCGTAATGCTCAGCGAGTTGCCCTGGCCCCGGAACCCGCCGCCGGTAAACAGGTTGGCGCGCACGTTCGGGTAATCGCTGAACATGGTGCGCAGGTCGGTCTGGTACTTGGCGGTCAGCGCCGCGTCGGTGCGGGTTTCGCCGGGCCGTTCCTCCAGCGGTTTGAGGGTCACGTTCAGTTGTGTGTTCGAGTTACCCACCGACGCCTGCACGGTCTTGACCGCCGCGTCCTGCAGGAAGTAGTTCTCCAGGCGGGCGGCCAGGCGGTTGCGTTCGTCCAGCGAGAGGTCGTTGGGGAGCCGCAGGCCCACCCGCAGCGTTCCCGAGGCGCTGGGAGGCGTGAAGGTGAAACTCAGGCGCGGCGGCAGCAGCAGCAGCGTGGCCAGCAGGAACACCCCGGACAGCGCCAGCACGGCAGGGCTCATGCGCAGGGCGCTGTGCAGGCTGCTGGCGTAGGCTTCACGGGCCGCTCCCAGCACCCGCTCGGTCAGGCCGTGCAGCGTGCCGGTCAGGGCTTCCAGCAGGGCCAGGGCGACGCCCCAGACGTAGCGCAGAACCACCAGCGCCAGCGGCAAAACCAGCAGCCCAACGAGCAGCCAGCGGTCGGCGCGCGTCCAGATCAGGGCGGCCAGGCCCAGCGCCAGCACCCAGAACCACCAGTGCTGCGGGCTGCGCAGACCAAATTGCAGCGCCTGCGGAAACTGCGTAATGGTACGCGGCACGTCGCGCCAGGTCAGCGGCTCGGCGTCGGGGGTGTAGGCCATACGCACGGTCAGGAACAGCAGCGCTTCCAGCCACGACATCAGCACGGCGGCGGCCAGCCCCAGCGCGAACTGCTGCACGTACGTTCCGATGATGCCGCCCATGAAACTCACCGGAATCAGCACGGCCAGCAGCGACAGCGAAGCGGCGGCCACCGCGCTGAATACCTCGGACGCGCCGCGCAGCACCGCCTGCACGCGGTCGAGGCCCAGCGCACGGTAACGCTCGACGTTCTCGGCCACCACGATCGAGTCGTCCACCACGATGCCGATGGCCACGATCAGCGCCAGCAGCGATACCTGATTGAAGGTGAACCCCAGCAGCGAGTACAGAATCGGGGCCGCCGCCAGCGAGATGGGAATGGCCGCGATTACCGTGAAGGCGGTGTTCAGGCGACCCAGGAACAGCAGCGTGACCAGCGCCACCACGAGGGCGGTCAGCCACAGCTCGTGTGTGGTCGAGTCGATGCTGTCGCGGATAGGGCCGGTGGTGTCGTTACTGACGGTCGCTTTATAGCCGGTCGGCAATTTCACGGCCTTCAGGGCCGCCGTCACCCCGTCGGCCACCGCCACCGCGTTGCTGCCGGAAGTCTGGTAGATGCTGACCAGCACCACCGGCAGGCCGTTCACGCGGGTCACGCCCGAGGTGGTGCTGCTGTCCTGCACCTGCGCCACGTCACTGACGCGCACGTTCTTGTCGCCGCTGACGATCACGTCCGCGATCTCCTCCAGGCTGCCGAGTTTCGCGTTGGTGGTGTACGTCAGGCTGGTGCCCTGCTGCGTGATGGTGCCGATCGACGAGCGCACGTTGCTGCCGGCGATGGCGCTGCTGACCGCCTGCGGGTTCAGGCCGTAGGCCCCCAGCTTGTCCGGGTCGAGCAGCACCTGCACCTCGCGGTTGGAGCCGCCCGACAGTTCCACGTCCGCCACGCCGTCCACCCGTTGCAGGGTGGGCAGCAGCTGGTCGTTGACGTAGTCGTACACGTCCGCCAGGCTGGCGGTGCCGCCCGACACGCCGATTTGCAGGATGGCGCTGGCGTTGGGGTTGAAGGTGCGCACGCTGGGGTTGTCGGCCCCGTCCGGCAACTGCCGGGTGGCGCTGGACACCAGCGAGGCCACCTGGTTGGCCGCCGCGTTCTGATCGGTGCCGTCGTCGAGTTGCAAGGTCACGCGGCTGCTGCCGGTACTGGAGGTACTGGAAATGGCGCTGACGTTCGGCACCTGCGCCACCGCGCTCTCGATGACCTTGGTCACGTCCTCATCCACCGTGGCGGGGCTGGCCCCCGAATACGACGTGTTGATGCTGACCACCGGGATGTTGGTGGCCGGCAGCAGATCCACGCCCAGCGAGCGCATGGCGTTCAGGCCAAAGACCATCACCGCCACGAACACGCCAATCGAGAACACGTAGCGCCGCACCGAGAAGTTCACCAGCGGGTGAACGCTATTGAAGATTTTTTCTCCGACCTGTCGAATCATGCTGGAACTCCGGGGAAAGGGATGTGAGGAAAAGCGGAACGCCGCGGCTTCACGGCGCGCCCTCAGGAGGGCCGCCCGCACCGAAGCTGCCCTGACGTGCCCCGCCGCCGTTGCTGGTGGTCACGCTGCTGCCGCTGACCAGGCCGCTGGGCGGCTGGGTAATCACCTGCACTCCCGACGGAATACCCTGCACCACCGATTGCGTGCCGGCCTGCCCCAGCACCGTGACCTGCGTGCGCTGCGCCTTCCCGGCCTGAATCACGAACACGTAGGTCTTGTCGTTGTCGGCCAGCAGGGCCGTGCTGGGCACCAGGATGCCCTGCCCGACCTTCGCGGTGTAGATCACGGACCCCACCGTGCCGCTGGCGGGCAGGCGCTCTGCGGTGAAGCGCGCCGTGACCGGCACGCTGCCGGTGGTGCCGCCGCCCACCTGCGCGACCTTCAGCGGGTAGGTCTGCTGCCCCACCACGAACTTCAGTTCCGTTCCGGCGGGCAGCGACGCGGCCTCGGTGGCCGGCACGTTCACCTTTACCGCCAGCGTGGAACTGACCAGCGTAAAGGCCGGGGTGCCGCTGCTGACCGTTTCGCCCTCGCTGAGGTTCACGGCGGTCAGCGTGCCAGCGTACGGCGCGGTCAGGCGCGTCACGGCGGCGTCGCGCTGGGCCTGTTGCAGGGCGATCTGGGCTTTTTGCACGCTCAGTTGTGCGGCGCTCACGTCCTCCTGTGCGCCCTGGGTGGTGTCGGTCAGGTTGCTCTGGGCAGTCAGCAGGGCCGACTGCGCGCTGCTGACCGCGACCTGCTGCGCGTCCACCTCCGAGCGGGCCACCGCGCCCACCGCGTACAGTTGCTGCAAGGAATTCAGTTGCTTGCGGGCGTTGTTCAGCGTGTTCTGCGCCGAGGTGATGGCCTGCTGCAAACTCACGCGCCCGGAAGTCAGCACCCGCTGGCGGCTGCGCAACTCCTGCTGCGCGGCGGCCAGGTTGCTCTCGGCGGTCTGAACGGCGCTTTGCAGGTCCGGGCTGCTGACCACCAGGACTTCCTGCCCGCCGCTGACCTGGTCGCCCACGCCGGCCTTCACGCTGCGCACCACGCCGGTCACGCGGGCATTCACGGTGGTCGACTGCGTGGCCGACACCGTGCCGCTCAGGCGGCGCTGCGTGGTCAGCGTCCCGGCCTTGATCTCGGTGGCGCTGACCGGCGTGACCACCCCGCCGCCCGTCTGGCTTCCCTGTGCCCCCGCCTGTCCACGCTGTCCCTGCCCACTCTGCGCCTGCCCGGCTCCCGCTTCGCCGGAACGGCCCGTGCGCGCCGCGTTGCCCGCCCCGGCTTCACTGGACGTGGCGGCGCCAGACGTGCGGTTGCCCGAGCCGCGGCCACTCCAGCCGGATGGCCCGGCCGCCCCGCCTCCCTGTGCGCTGCCTGCTTCACCGGCGCCCGTGGCCGCGCCCGTCCCGTTTCGTGCTCCCGTTGCGCTGCCTCCTCCGGCCGCGTTCCGGCCACCTGTGCCTGACGCGCCGCCAAACCCGGCGCCGGCCTGGCTCGCGCCGCTGCTGCCCGGCGAACTCTGCCCCAGGCGATACCCCGCGAACCCCACCCCCGCCACCAGCAGCGGCACCAGAATCCAGCGAAAGACGCCCCGGCGGCGCACCGGGCCGGGCGAAGCGGCGAAATGACTGGACGTGGACGCCGCAGTGGCCGGGCGTTCCGGCGCGGACGGGGGAGAGGTCGGGTTCATACCCTACAGGGAACCACCCCTTTTTGAAGAAACGTCGAAGAAATGGTGTAGATCGGTGGGGCTGTGCAGGCAAAGGTCGGGTGATGCGGATCGGCACGCCGCAGGGAAGATACAAGACGGCCCTGACGGCACTTGTTCGTCAGGACAGTCTTTTTGATCTGGGATGCCTGGAGTCACCCAGGTTTAACACAAGGGCTCGGAATTGCAGTCTTTCCCTGGCCTAGCACTCGCAGTTTCAGCACTGAGCGCCGTTCAGAAGCCGCCCAGACCGGTCAGGTTCTGCCCGGCGGCGACCGACAGCGCCGCCAGGGCTTCGAGTACGTTGCCCTGGGCCTGGGTGCGGGCGTACTGGGCTTTTTTCAGGTTCAGCTGCGTGGCTTGCAGGTCGACGGCGCTGATGGTGCCGCTTTTCAGGCGGGCGCTGTCCTGGTTGTAAGTTTTCTGCGCAGCGGCCTCACGGCTCTGCGCCACGGTCAGCAGCTGATAACTGTTCTGCGCGGCCTGGTACGCCGAGGCGAGGGTCTGGCTGGCGGCCTTGCGCACGCTGTCCAGGCTGCGCTGCGCATTGGCCTGGGCAGTTCTGGCGTCCTGGAGGGTGCGGGCGGGCGTGAAATCGTTGTCGGCCAGTTTCACGGTCAGCTGCGCCTCACTCACCGCGTTGCCAGCGGCCACCAGGGTGGTCAGGGCATTCAGGCCCGCCTGCAGTTTGGTCAGGGTCGTACTCAGTTTCGGGGCGCCGGGGGCACTGGCGGCCTTCGCGCTGCCCAGCCCGGTCAGGGTGCCCAGTCTGGCCTGGGCCAGGCTGACCTGCGCCTGGGCGTCAGCCAGGGCCTGCTGGCTGGCACTCAGGGTGTTGCGGGCATTCTGCACGTCCAGCGCCGTGGCGTTCCCCACCTGCTGCTTGACCTGCGCGACTTGCACCGCCTTCTGGTCGGCCTGCACCTGCAGCGCCTGCACCTCCACGTTCTGCTGCGCCTCGTACAGCGTGGTGTAGGCACTGACGGTGTCCTGCATGACGTTCAGCCGCGCCGAGCGCAGTTGCGCCTGGGCGAGGCTGGCGGCGTTGCTGGCGCTCAGTTTGGCGGCCACCAGGGTGCTGGGGTCGCTCTGCGCGGCGCGGTTGGTGGCGGCGGCCTTATCCAGGTTGGCCTGGGCCGTTTTTACGTCCGCGTGAGAATTGAGCGCGGCGCTCACGGCGCTGCCGGCGCTGAGTCCAGTGGCACTGAGTCCGGTCTGCGCGTGCGCCACGGCGGTCAGCAGCAAGGGGGTGAGCAGGACAGCGGGGGAAAGTCTGGGCATTGGGAAACCTCGGGGGTGAAGGGAGGGCTAGTTGATGCGCACCGCTGCGTTTTGCAGCGAGATCAGGGCAAGCTGCGCGCTAATTCGCGCTGCGAGCAGGTCGCGCTCGGCCTGCGCCACGCCCAGTTCGGCGGCGGTCACGTCGTCGGCGGTGGCGGTGCCGGCCTGAAGCCGCGTGCGGGCGGTCGCCAGCGTGCTTTGCGCGACCTGAACGGCACTGACTTTACTTTGCGCGGTCAGCAGGGCGATCTGTAGCGTGCTGTACTTGCTGCGCACGTCCAGTTCCACGTTCTGCTGCTGCACGCTGAGAGTTAACCGCGCCTGCGTGACCGCCGCCTGCGCCGCCGAAAGCTGCGCCTTCTGGGCCGGCGAAAAGACTGTGTAGCTGCCGGAGATGCTGGCGACCACGCGGTTGGGCGTGGAGTCGTTGCCGAAGGGCACGCTGTATCCCACGCTGGCGGTGCCGGCCTGCAGGTTCAGGCTGGTGCTCAGGCCGCCGCTGCCGGCGGGGCCGTAGCGGGCGCTGGCGGTGACGTCCGGCAGCTTCACGGCGCGTTCCTGCTGTTCCAGGGCCTCCTGCGCGGCGGCCAGGTCGTTCTGCGCGTCGATGACCTCGGGGCGGCCCGCGCGGGCCGAGGCCACCAGCGCCGCCACGTCCGGCAGGGTCAGCGTGTCGGCGGGGCGGCTGGAAAACGACACGTTGCCGATCTCGCGGCCCAGTGCCGCACTCAGGCCGCGCTGCGCGGTGTCCAGGCTAGAGGTCGCCTGAAGCTGCGTACCCTGCGCGGCCTGCACGTTCGCCTGGGCGTTCAGGACGGCCTCGGTGGTGGCGTTTCCGGCGCTCTGCTGGGCCTGCCGAACCGTCAACTCGCGCTGGCGCTGCGCCAGGGTGCGGGTCGCCAGCTCCAGCTCCTGTTGTGCCAGCACGGCGCCGAAGTACTGCTGCGCGACATTCAGGCGGGCTGTCAGCTCCGAGCTGCGCAGCTGCGCCTGCGAGAGGTTCAGGGCACGCTGCGCGGCGTACAGGCCGTACTGGTTGCTGGACCAGGGCAGGATGCCCAGGCTGACCTGCACCCCGGCGCTGCCGCCCAGGTCACCGGGCACGCTGGTGGGCGTGCCGTTGGCAGTCGTGCTGTAAGGCCCGGTGTAGGTGGCGTTGCCGTTCACGCTGACGCTGAGGCCCCGCGCGGTGCGGGCGGCGTTCAGGTTGGTCTGCGCCACCTGCACGCTCAGGGCCGCCTGCGTCACGCTGGGCGACTGCGCCAGGCTTTGCAGCGCCGCGTCCAGCGTCAGGGGCGTGGCGGGCGGGGCAGCCGGGGTCGCCGTTTGCGCCAGCGCCGCGCCGCACAGCAGGGCCGCACTCAGGATCGGGAATCTCATGCGTCCACTGTCGCCTTTTTTCACGAAGGCCGCGTGAACGGTTTTTGAAGATTTGTCGAAGACCATCTCCTGTCGGTGGTGCCGCGCCGGACTGACCTGCGCCGCGCCGGCCAGGGCGGCTGGGGCGGCCTCCCCTCTTCTCCAAACCTTCACAGGCCGCGCTTATGCTGGCCCTCATGAGCGCCTTACTGTTGATCGTGGAGGATGAACCGCAACTGGCCGAGGTGCTGGAAGCCTACGCGCAACAGGAAGGCTACCGAACCGAACGCGCCGGCAACGGCGAGCAGGCCCTGGGCCTTTTCCGCGCCGCGCGCCCCGACCTGATCCTGCTGGACGTGATGCTGCCCGGCAAAAGCGGTCTGGAAGTCCTGAAGTCGGTGCGGGCCGCCGGGCACACGCCGGTCATCATGGTCACCGCCCGCTCCGAGGAATCGGACCAGATCGTGGGCCTGGAACTGGGCGCGGACGATTACGTGGTCAAGCCCTTTCGCCCGCGCGAGGTGATGGCCCGCGTCAAGGCGGTGCTGCGCCGCGTGCAGGTCGCGCTGGATCAGGACGAGAAACCCCTGCGGGTAGGGCCCCTGGAAGTCGACCGGCGGGCCGTGCAGGTGCGGGTGGGCGGGCACCTGCTGAACCTGACTCCCGCCGAGTACCGGCTGCTGGCCCACCTGGCCGCCGCCCCGGGCCGCGCCTTCACGCGCGACGAACTGCTGAGCGGCGCCCTGGCCGACAGCGGCGCGCTGGAGCGCGTGGTGGACGCCCACCTCGCCAGCGTGCGGCGCAAGCTGGAGGCGGCGGCCAGGTGGGCCTGCTGCACACCGTGCGCGGGGTGGGCTACCGGCTGGAGGCGTCTTGAAGCTGCGCCCGCTGCCCCTGAAAGTCACGCTGCTGCTGGCGATGCTGACGGTGGTGCTGGTGTCGGTGGGCGGCACCTTCGCGTTTTCCAGCCTGGCGGTGCAGCGCGAATTCCGTAAATTGCCGCCCGACATCCAGACATACCTCCGTTCACGCGACGCGGCCCTGCGCCGGGGCGAAACGCCGCCCGCCCCACCGGTGCGCCCTTCCTCCGAGCGCTCAACCTCCGAGAGACCATCGTCTGCCGCCGCCGCGAGCCGCCCCAGTGCCACTACCTCTGCCCCCTCCACGGCCAGCAACCGCGCTGACCGTCCGCCCTGGCCGGTGCGGCAGGTCGACTGGCTGCGAGGCGTGCAGCGCCAGCTGCTGCAAATCGGCCTGGTGGCGGTGGCCGTCTCGGCGCTGCTGGCGCTGTGGCTGGCCCGCCGCATTGCCCGGCCGCTCACGGTGGTCTCGCGGGCGGCCGGGCGCCTGGCGGCCGGGGAATTGCAGGTGCGCGTGCCGGTGCCCACCATGGATCGCGAACTCGCGGCCCTGGCGCACAGCTTCAACGGCATGGCGCACAACCTCGAGCAACTGGAAGCCGAACGCCGCCAGGCCGTGGCCGACATCGCCCACGAGCTGCGCACGCCGCTGGCGATCATGCAGGCCAGGCTGGACGCCATGGAGGACGGCATCTACCCCATGAGCAGCGAACAGATCGCGCTGCTCAGCACCCAGACCCAGCTGCTGACACGCCTGGTCGGTGACCTGCGCACCCTGACGCTGCTGGACGCCGGGCAACTGGCCCTGAACCGGCGCGACACCGACCTGGGTGAACTGGCGCAGGCGGTCACGGCGGGCCTTCAGACGCAGGCGCTGGAGCGCGGCGTTCAGTTACACGTGGTGCAGGCGGACGCCGCCCCGGTGTGCGCCGACCCGGATCGCCTGCGCCAGGTGCTGTCGAACCTGATCGAGAACGCCCTGCGGCACGCCCGTGCCCATGTGGACGTCAGCGTCAGCGTGCAGGGCGCGGAGGTGGCGCTGCATGTCGACGATGACGGCGCGGGCATCCCGGCGGAAAAGCGGCAGCAGGTCTTTACGCGCTTCACGCGCCTGGACGAAAGCCGCAGCCGCGACGCCGGGGGCAGTGGCCTGGGCCTGTCCATCGTGCAGGCCCTCGCCACCGCCCACGGCGGCAGCGCCCGCGCAGAAGCCAGTCCGCTGGGCGGGGCCCGCCTGAGCGTCACGGTTCCCCTCGGGGTGCCCGACCCGCCGGGCTGAACCCTCTGGATGGAGCACCACCACCCACTCCGCGCCCACCGCGCCTTCAGCGGGTACGGGTGACCTTACTCAGCAGCGGCGGCTGATCCGGATCAAGGCCCCGGTGCAGTGCCAGGTGCGCGGCGAACAGGTAAAAGGTCATGGCGCACGCCACCGGGTCGGTCAGCAGGTGGCCGGTCTGGGGCGTTTGCAGGGTGCTGTCCGTGGCCGGGCCGATGGTGCGCAGGTCGGCGCGTGACCCCACCAGGTCGGCATACGCGGCCTGCACGGCGGGCCACGCAGCGTCCGCCGAGGTGAAGCCCAGCAGCGGCAGGCCCTCCACCAGCAGGCGCTTGGGGCCGTGGCTGAACTCGGCGGCGCTGTACGCTTCGGCGTGTACGCCGCTGGTTTCCTTGAGCTTCAGGGCGGCCTCGTGCGCCACGCCGTAATTCAGGCCGCGCGCCAGCACGATCAGGTTTTCCGCAAAACGGTAACGCTCCGCCAGTTCGGCGGCGGCGCCCTCCAGTTCCAGCACGGCCGTCAGGCGAGCCGGCAGCTGCGCCAGGGCGGTGGTCAGCGCCGCGTCGCCGTGCAGGCCCGCGATGACCGGCAGCAGGGCCGTGAGGCTGGCCAGGAAACTTTTGGTGGCCGCCACCGCCCGCTCCTCGCCGCAGCGCAGCGGCAGGCTGAATTCTGCCGCGCGGGCGAGGTCGCTGTCCTCCACGTTGACCAGCGCGACCGTCAGGGCACCCTGCTCGCGGGCCACGCGCACGTTTTCCACCACGTCGGGGCTGGCCCCACTTTGCGACACTGCCAGCACCAGGGCGCCCGCCAGGTTCAGGCGCGTGCCGTACAGCGTCAGCACGCTGGGGCCGAGGCTGGCGACCGGCAGGCCCAGTTGCGTTTCCAGCGCGTACTTGATGACCGTGCAGGCATGGTCACTGCTGCCCCGTGCCACCGTCACGGCGTAAGCGGGCCGGCGCTCGCGCAGGGCCTGCACCAGGGCCGCCACCAGCGGCTCATTCTCGGTCAGTTGCCGCGCAATGACTTGCGGCGCTTCTCGCGTTTCCAGCAGCATCAACGGATCGCTCATGCCTTACCGTACCAGGTTGCCTTAATATGCCTGTTTAGCCCTTTATCCATCGACCACGCTTCACGCACCCCTCAGGACTGGCGGACAGCTTCCACGAACCAGCCGGTGACGACATCGGGGCGGGTGATGGCGCTGCCGACCACCACCGCATGAGCCCCGCTTTTCAGGGCCTGCGCCGCCTCGGCCGGCGTGTTCAGGCGCCCCTCGGCGATAAACGCCAGCCCGGCCCCGCGCAGCTCCTCCATCAGTGCCCAGTCGGGGGTGGACAGCGGCCGGCTGTACGGCGTGTACCCCGCCAGGGTGGTGCCCACGATGTCCGCGCCCAGGTCGTAAGCCTGCTGCGCTTCTTCCAGGGTACTAATGTCGGCCATCACCAGCGCCCCGGCGTCATGAATGGCCCTGAAGATGTCCGCCAGGGGTTCGGGTCGGGGCCGCCGGGTGGCGTCCAGGGCCACGATCTCACACCCCAGTTCAGCCAGCCGCACGGCCTCGGTGCGGGTGGGGGTGATGTACACGTCGGTATCGTCGCGGTCTGTTTTCGTCAGGCCGATGAGGGGCAAGTCGGTGACGGCCCGCACGGCCTGCACGTCGTCGAAGCCCTGGATGCGCAACCCCGCTGCGCCGCCCTTGACGGCGGCCAGCGCCAGGCGGCTGATGATATAGGGGTCGCGCAGTGGGCTGTCCGGGTTCGCCTGGCACGACACCACCAGTTGCCCCTTCAAGCTCTTGAGCAGTGCGTTCACGGCCGGCTCCAGACAGCGTGGCCTGGGCCTTGGGAGCAGGGTCGGAAACGGGCAGCGGCGCGGCGGCGCGGGGTCTGAATCATGCGGGGGCCTCCAGGCAGAGCTTACGGGAAAAGCTGGCTCCTGTGGCCGCAGGGGACACCGGGGCCGCCTTCCAGACGCTGGCCCTGACGCCAGGCTGAGGGGCCGCCGGGCTAAACTTCCTGGGTGATTGCCGCCGCGCCTTCCACCGTCCTGCCCGTTTCGCTGTGGGCCAGGGCCCTGGTGGCAGTGCCGGCCCGCCGGGCGGTGAACAGCCTACGGTGACCGGGCGCCGGCTCTTCCAGCGCAGGCGCACCTGGGCCGCCCTGCTGGGGGTGCTGGCCCTGCTGGCGGCGGTGTGGATCAACCTGCCCGTCATGTCCACCTTCAGCCGCAGCGACCGGCGCGTGTCGGGCCTGCCGCCGGCCCCCGCCTTTCGTCCGGGGCAGCGCGTGCTGCTGCTTTCGCCCCACCCGGACGACGAAACGCTGTGCTGCGGCGGCATGATTCAGCAGGCCGTGGCGGCGGGGGCGGGCGTGTACGTGGCCTGGCTGACCGCCGGGGACGGCTTCGAGTTCGATGCCGCGCTGACCGGGCGTACCCTGCACCCCGGCGCGCAGAACCTGCGTGAACTGGGCAACACCCGCGCCCGCGAGGCCCGCCGGGCGGTGGCGCTGCTGGGCGTGCCGGCCGCGCACACCTTTATGCTGGGGTATCCGGACGGCGCCCTGTTTCGCCTGTTCAGCGTGAATTACGTTCAGCCGTACACGTCGCCGCGCACCCGCAGCTCCGCCGTGTACGTCACCGGGGCCCTGACGCCGCAGGCCCCCTTCAGTGGGCAGGCCCTGGAGGCCGACCTGCGGCGCGTGCTGGACAGGGTGCAGCCGGATCTGGTGCTGGTGCCGGCCCCGCAGGACTTTCACCCGGACCACCACACCCTGACCTACCTGGCGCTGCGTCTGATGGCGGATCGCGGCCAGGAAGACCGGTTGCGGTTCTGGGTGGTGCACGGCGGCCTGGAGTGGCCGGTGCCCAAGGGCCGGCACCCCGAGTTGCCCCTGACGGTGCCGCCCCGCGCCCGCGCCCTGCCGTGGCAGCGGGTCGACCTGACGGCGCAGCAGCAGGCGCGCAAGGTGCAGGCCATCGACACCTACCGCAGCCAGACCCGGATCATGGGGCGCTTCCTGCGCGCCTTCGACCGCCGTAACGAACTGCTCAGTCCGGCGGCGCTGCCTCCTCTTTCTGCCCCGGCGTCGCCGTCTCCTGCCCTGGCCCACTGAGGCGCCGGCCCATAATCACGTGCCGGGCCGGGTGGCCCAGCCAGGGCGTCCACAGCGGCGTGACCTGCTCGGCCAGCCGCACGAAGCCCAGTTTGCGGTACAGGCCCAGCGCCGCCTGGTTCTCGGTGGTGGTGGACAGTTGCACCCCAGGAACGCCCAGTGAACGCAGGGCCGCCAGGTGAGAGCGCAGCAGCCCCTCGCCCAGGTGCAGGCCCCGGGCCTGGGGCAACAGGTTGATGTGCAGGTGCGCCGGGTACGTCCGCCAGTCGGCGTGGGGCGTGGGAAACAGCAGCGCCCGCAGCAAGTAGGGCACGGCCCCCAATGCCCGGCGGTAGCGCGGCCAGTGGGGCAGCACCCCTTCCAGCAAATCGGCCTGCAACGCCAGCCGGTACAGGCCGGGGTCGGGCGATCCCAGCACGTAGCCGCGCACCACGCCGTCCACCTCGGCCACGAAGTTTCCGGCACCGCCCCGGAAGTACGGCCCCACCCACAGGTCAGCAAACAGCGCCTCGTCCGGAAAGTAAGGGGCCGCGCTGTGCCCAAAAAACCCGGTCTCAAAGGCGATCTGCCCCACTGCGGCAGCGTCGTCGGGACGCAGAGGACGGATCATTTCAGCCTCCCAGTGATGAAGCCGCCGAGCGAGCTGAGTGAAGTGAGCAGGCTGAAAAAGTGTCCCGGACTTGAAGTGATCGAGCGGGGAAGACTCCCGTCTGTTGCGTACTGAAATCGGAGGCTTCTCGGGGGCGCGGCGCTCACTTCTGAAGTGTAGAGGGTGGGGTCACGCGGATACTTTGTGCGTCTAGCGGCCAGCGGCCTTCAGGGGTCAGTCTTCCTTGAAGCGGCCCTTAACCCATCACCTGGTACGGTTTGCGCACCTCGCGCCAGAAGGCCAGGAACGTGTCGATCTGTTCCATGAAGGCACTGAAGTCCGGGGCTTTAACCAGGTAGGAGTTGGCGTGCAGGCTGTACGCCTGTTCCACGTCCCTGGGGTCGTTGGAGTTGCTGAGCACCACCACCGGAATAAGGTGCAGGCGCGGGTCGTTTTTCAGCAGGCGGATAACGTCCAGGCCGGTCATGCCGGGCATGTTCAGGTCGGTGACGATCACGTCCGGCAGCGGATGGGCGGGGTCTTGCAGGTGGGCCAGGGCCTCCGGGCCGCTGCTGCACGTCACCAGGTTCACGGTCTGCGCGTGGGCCTCGAAGGCTTCCTGCGCCAGCAGCAGTTCGGTGGGGTCGTCGTCCACCAGCAGGACAGACAGTTGAAGCGCCATACCCAAAAGCATACCCAGTTCAGGCGGTGCGGCAAACCATAAATCTTCAGCCCTGGCCGGTCGCCCGCTGGAATAAGCCGGTGTGGATTTCCCTTTTGTTCATGGTGGGCGGGCGCGGCCTGCACAGAAAGGGGGGTGCCGGGAAAATAGAGCAGGGTACAGGCCACTACCGGCCTCCAGCGGCGTTATTCCGAGTTAACCGCTCTGCTTTCTGCATTGAGTTTTGTGCCCGGGAAGCCTAGACTGATGCAGTTATTAGGAATCATTCTCGATAAGCCACTGGAGTGAAAGTAAACATGACCACCACCCTTCCCACCCACCCACCGGCCCGCGTCGCCCCGCGCTTCGTCCTCACGCGCGAACTGAAAAGCGCCATCCTGCTCACCGCCCTCACCCTGCTCGGCCTGCTGCTCGGCCTGGCCGGCCAGTACCTGCTTCAGAACGAGTACGTCAGGTGGGGCGGCTACCTGATGGCCTACCTGGCGGGCGGCATCCCCGCCGGGCGTGAGGCCCTGCACAGCCTTTTCGTGGAACGCAAACTGGACGTCGACCTCCTGATGGTGCTGGCGGCCCTGGGCGCGGCCAGCATCGGCCAGGCCGCCGACGGCGCCATCCTGCTGTTCCTCTTCAGCCTCAGCAACACCTTGCAGGACTGGGCCATGGGGCGCACCAAGAACGCCATCCAGGCGCTGATGGACCTCAATCCCGAAGGGGCGACCGTGCGGCGGGAGGGCCCCGATGGAAAAAGTGTCGAGAAGTGGTGCGAACTGGGCGACATCCGCATCGGCGACATCCTGGTCGTGAAACCCGGCGAGCGCATCGCCGCCGACGCCCGCGTGGTGAAAGGCACCACCAGCGTCGACGAGAGCCCCATCACCGGCGAAAGTGTTCCCATCGACAAGACCACGGGTTCGGAACTGGCCTCCGGCACCGTGAACCTGAACGGCAGCGTGGAGGCCGAAGTGACCCGCCCTGCCGGCGAGAGCACCCTGGCCCGCCTGGTCGGGCTGATGGAAGAGGCCCAGACGCAGAAAAGCAAGACCGAGCACATCACCGAGAAATATGAAAGCCCTTACGCCATGATCGTGCTGCTGTGCGTGCCGCTGGTGTACGCGCTGCTCAGGTACGGGTTCAGGCTGGACGTCGATGCCTCGTGGTACCGGGCCATGACCTTCATGGTGGTCGCCAGCCCGTGCGCCGTGGTGATCAGCACGCCCGCCGTGATGCTCTCGGCCATGGCCGCCGCCGCCCGCGCCGGGGTGCTGTTCAAGAGCAGCGCCGCGCTGGACACGCTGGCCGGCGTGAACACCGTGGCCTTCGACAAGACCGGCACCCTGACCCAGGCCAGGATGACCCTGACACACACCGTCGCCGACGACCCCCGCGCCGCCCTGGCCCTGGCCGCCGGACTGGAGCTGCACAGCGAGCACCCGATTGCCCAGGCCATCGTGCAGGCCGCGCAGGAACAGCAGGTAACGCCCGTGACCGTGCATGAGGCGCAGGCCATTCCCGGCCACGGCATCGAAGCGCGGCTGCCCGGCGACGGTCTCAGCCAGTTGGCCTGGGCCGGCAACCTGCGCCTGGCGCAGCGTGCGGGGGCGCAGCTCACCCCCGAACAGGAAGTGGCCCTCAACCAGCTGAGCCGTGAAGGCAGCAGCACCGTGATTGTCGGGGCCGGCTCCAGAGTGCTGGGCATCATGGGCGTGGCTGACGCCCTGCGCCCCCACATCCGCGAGGCGCTGAACACCTTGCAAGGCAGCGGCGTGGCCCACCGCGTGATGCTGACCGGCGACAAGCAGGAAGTGGCCCACACCGTGGCGCATGAGGTCGGCCTGACCGAGTACCGCGCCGAACTGCTGCCCGAAGACAAGCTGCGGATCATCGGCGAGCTGCCCGGCCCAGTGGCGATGGTGGGCGACGGCGTGAACGACGCCCCGGCGCTGGCCCGCGCCGACCTGGGCGTGGCAGTGGCCAGCGGCACCGACGTCGCCATCGAAAGTGCCGACGTGGTGCTGATGCAAAACGACCTGGGCAAACTGGGCGGCGCCGTGAAGCTCGCCAGGGAAGCGCGGCGCACCGTGCTGATCAACCTGGCTTTCGCCTTCAGCGTGATCGCCGTGGTGGCTCCACTGGCCGTTATGGGCAAAGTGCCGTTGCCGCTGGGGGTCATCGCCCACGAGGGTGGCACGGTCTTCGTGGTCTTCATGGGCCTGCGGCTCCTGACCCGTCGCCTCTGAAACTAAAAGCCGAGCACCTCCGGGCCAATTGCATTCTGGCGGCCCGGAGGTGCTGTTTATGGACTGGTCGGAACAGGTGGAATGTCTTGCGTGTTTATCGATTCTGTGGTGTCAGGGGCGGCAATTTCCGGCGGAGCGGCGGGTTCTGCGGGAACAGGAACCGGGGATTCCGTGCTGGCGGGTGCTTCCGGCGGCTGCGCGGGCGTTGGTTGTAGGGGAGCCGGCTGTTCGGGAACCTGGGGTACGCCTGGTCGCGGCGATTCCTGCTGGGTCGGTGCGGGAGCTGCTTCCTGCTGGGCGGCCTGGGCCGCTGCTCTGGCCTGTTCCTCCTGGCGGCGCCGTGCCGCCTCGGCCGCCAGCCTGGCCGCTTCCTCCTGCCGGCGTTTTTCCGCCTCGGCTCTGGCCCTGGCGCGTTCGGCCTCGGCGCGGGCGCGGGCGGCGGCCCAGGCGGCCTGGCGTTCCTGCTCGATTTTGTCCCAGTCGGTTACCTGTGAATTGACCTTCGCGTTCTCCACCATGCCCGCCGGGGGAGCCGCGACCTTGCCGGTGTCCTGGGTGGGCAGGCGGGTGGTGGGGGGCGGCACGGT
Organism: Deinococcus fonticola; assembly: GCF_004634215.1. Classification (NCBI taxonomy): domain Bacteria; kingdom Thermotogati; phylum Deinococcota; class Deinococci; order Deinococcales; family Deinococcaceae; genus Deinococcus; species Deinococcus fonticola. The sequence continues at coordinate 88,693 of NZ_SMMH01000012.1, forward strand.
GCCCGGCGCACGCTGAATCGGTTTGACCGGTTTGGCCACCTGCGGTTTCTGGGTGGGCCGCGAGGACTGCCACACGGCCGCGCCGCCCAGCACCGCCAGGGTCAGCAGAACCAGGGCCAGCAGAACCAGGGCCAGCAGCCAGGGCGTACGCCGGGCCGCCACTCGCGGCGCCACGCTGACCGTTTCCTGTTGCTGTTTCTCGCCTTGCTTCATGAACCCACCCTGTCCGGGACATCATAGGCGGTGTTCTCCAGGTGCAAGTGAAATGAACTTCACCGCGCGTTTCTGGCCCGAGCCCGGTGGGCTGGAAGGCGGAGCTTACGGCCCCTGTTGCGGCTTCCGGTGAAGCGTTTGCCGAGCCAGCGCCCCAGGCGGGCCAGCTTCCCGGCCTGACGGGCGTAGGTGCAAATGGGACGTCCTTCGGCATGCAGGGTTTCTGGGGGCCAACAGAGCGGCACGGCACGCAGAACAACCTCACTTTCAAGCCCAGGGTGTCGCCCGCGGGTTACCTGAACGTTTCCCTGACCCTCTGCGTCGACCCTCTGCGTCAGAGCGACCAGGAGAACAGACCGGCTTATCAGCTGAAGGTCAGGTCATAGGCTCCCGAATGTGAAGTTTGGCGCTTGCCGCAACCGGCCTGAAGCCTGGCATTTGCCGTGCAGGTCGCATTTTAAAGGCAGCCCAGCACTCCGGGCATGTAAGACTTTTGTCGGAGGCCCTCCCTACCCTGAGAGTGTGAATAGTCGATGAATGGCGTTTGGGTTGACCGACTGTCGGCCCCCGCATGCTCCCGTACCGGGCATCGTCACCCCCCCACTCCATCGCAAAAAGAGGACACATCATGGCCAAGATTCTGATTATCGACGACTCTCCCGCTGACATCCGCTTCATGACCGAGGCCCTGCGCTCCACCGGCCACGCCGTGGTCAGCATCACCGAATCGAGCAAGGCCGAGGCCACCATGGAAGCCGAGCGCCCGGACTTGACCCTGCTCGACGTCGTGATGCCCGAGCGCAACGGTTACGAAACCCTGCGCGCCCTCAAGAAACTGCCTGCCTACGCCAGCACCAAGGTCGTGTTCGTCAGCTCCAAGGGCTCGGACACCGACGTGAAGTGGGGCCTGCGCCAGGGAGCCGTGGATTACCTGGTCAAGCCCTACACCCCCGAGCAGGTCGTGACGCTCGTCAGCCGCCACATTTAACCATGACTGACACCGCCACCTTCCTGCTGCTGCGCCGCGCCGGACACACCCTGGCGCTGCCCGCCGCCCTGACCCGCCAGGCCCTGCCGCTGGAGGCGCTGACCCCGCTGCCCGCCGCCTCGGGCGTGCTGCGCGGCCTGATGCCCGCCGCCGGCCGCGCCGTGCCGGTCTTGCACCTGGAGCAGTTCCTGGCCCTGGACACCGGCGCGGCGGCCCAGGAAGCCCCGCTGGTGCTGCTGATCGAATCCGGTGAGGAGGTGCTGGGTCTGCCCGTCGACGAGGTGATCGGCTTTGTCAACGATGACCGCCCGACCTTCAGCGGCAACGCCCTGCTGACCGAGGAGCGGGTGCTGGGCGGCTACGTGGGGGGCGGGCACAAGGGCCGTTACCTGAATGCCCCGCAACTGTTCACCGAAGTGTCCAACCAGCTGGGTGCCATCTGAATTCACGCCCAGGCGCGTGACCTGAGCGCCCGCGCTGGCCCACGGCCCCGCCAAGGAGTTAACCGCATGTCCCAAGACGCCCGTCTCGATCCTCAACTGACTGAAGTTCTGGCCACCAGCCAGGGCGCGGCGGCCACGCCCCCCGCCGCCACCACCGGCCTGCTCGGACGCCTGTCCGTGGGGCAGAAGCTGGCGCTCGCCGGCCTGCTGGTCGCGGTGCCCTTCGCCGTGTCGCTGGGTTCGCTGGTCACCCAGCAAAACCGGGAAGTGAGCCGCCTGGAAGGCCAGCTTTCCGGGCACCGCCTGCTGGCACCGCTTCAGACCACCATGTACAACACCCAGCTGATGCGCCTGACCTCGGCGCAACTGCTGCAAGGCGAGCAGCAGGCTTCCCAGCCCCTGGAAACGCAGCGCCAGGCCGTGACCCAGGCGCTGGCCAGCCTGCAAAGCCAGGCCAAGGCCCAGGGCTTTACGGGCGTGTCCGAGGAAGTGCGCAAGGTGCAGCAGGCGCTCGACGCCCTGAGCTTCAGCGTGGACGCCATGGCCATGACCCCCGAGGAAGCGCAGTCGGCCTACGGCGCCATCCTGAAAAACTCCATCCGTCCGCTGTTCGACGCGGTCGCCTCGGCCTCCGGCCTGCGCGTAAACACCGACAACAACGTCGGTGAGATGCTCAGCACCATCACCACCTCGCTGCCCGACAACGTGCCGGTCGCCGGGGCCATCACCGCCAGCGCTGCCCCCATCCTGGCACAGCTGGGCAAGGCCGGCGCCTCCATCGACGCGACCAGCCGCCAGGCCATGCGCCAGCAGTGGGAGCTGTCCAAGGACGCGCTGACCACCATCCTGAGTCAGCTGGAGCGCCTGGCCACCAACACCACGGTCGGTCGGGCCGAGCTCAAACAGGCCGCCGACACCCTCACCAGGACGTCCAACGCGGTGTTCGACGGCTTGCAAGACGGCGTGATTACCCCCACCCGCCTCAGCCTGACTGCCGCGCAGCTCGGCGAATTGACGCCTGCCTACGACGCCAGCCTGTTTGACGCCTATACCCTGGCCACCAAACTGGCCGGCCAGGAACTCCAGGCCCGCGCCTCGGCCGCCCGTCAGCGCTCGACCCTGCTGACCCTGGCCGCGCTGCTGGGGCTGGCGCTGCTGGGCACGCTGCTGTACCTGATCTCGCGCGCCATTACCCAGCCCCTTTCGCGCCTGACCGAGGCCTCGCAGCGCCTGTCTCGCGGCGAACTGGATCTGAACGTGCCCGTCACCACCCGCGACGAGGTGGGGCAGCTCGCCACGTCCTTCAACGTCGCCGCCGCGCAGCTGCGCGAGAACGCCGCGCGCGTCGAACAGGAGCGCATCGAGGCGCAGCAGTTGCAGCAGCACGTGGGGCAGTTCCTGGACGTGACCATGGACATCGCCGAAGGTGACCTGACCAAGCGCGGCAAAGTCACCAACGACGTGCTGGGCAACGTGGTCGACTCCATCAACGTGATGGTCGAGGAGCTGGGCGAGACGCTGCGCGGCGTGCAGACGGCCTCCAGTTCGGTGACCGGCGGCTCGCGCGCCATGCTGAGTTCCACCGCCCAGATCGAGCAGGGGGCCAGCGTCACCACTGAAGAAGCCCTGCGGGTGGCCCGCCAGGCCCAGGAAGTGAACGTCAGCATTCAGGAGATGGCGCGCCTGGCCCAGCGGTCCGCCGACACCGCCCGCCAGGCCCTGATCGCCTCGCAGGAAGGGCAGCAGGCCGTGTCCTCCACGCTGGAGGGCATGCAGAACATTCGCGGCTCTTCCGAAGCGGTGTCCAGCGGGGTACAGACGCTGTCCGAACGCTCCGAGCAGATTCAGGAAATCGTGGACTCCATCTCGCACATCGCCTCGCAGACCAACCTGCTCTCGCTGCACGCCTCGATTGAGGCCGCCGGTGCGGGCGAGGCCGGCACGCGCTTCGCAGTGGTAGCCGAGGAAGTGCGCCAGCTGGCCGACGAATCGAACGCCGCCGCCGGACGCATCGCCGCGCTGATCTCGCAGGTGCAGGCCGAAATCCGCGAACTGTCCGCCGCCATGAGCGTCGGGGCGCAGAACGTGGAACAGGGCTTCCAGGTGGCCCAGCAGGCCGGTGAGAAACTCCGTCAGATCGGTTCGCTCTCGCAGGAATCCGCGCAGCTCGCGCAGACCATGTCTCAGTCCGCCGGCGAGCAGGTGCGCGGCGTGGAAAACATGGGTCAGGGCGTGCAGCAGATCGCCCAGATCGCCGAGGCTTCCCAGGAGTCCGTCAAAGAGGGCCGCAGCGCCGCCGAGGAATTGCAGAAACTGGCCCAGCAACTCAACCAGAGCCTCACCCGCTTCCGCTTGCCCAGTTAACACCTCCTCAGTAGAGGTCTGTCCAGCTACGTTCCCCCTGGCCCTGCCCGGCCCCCCGAATTCTTTCAGGAGTTAACTCATGACCCAGGTTCCCCTGTCCAACACGGATCTTCAGCCCGCTTCCCTCGCCCCCCAGTCCGTCACCCCCAGAAAAACCGGCGGTTTCCTCGGCCGCATGCCGGTGGGCCGCAAGATTCTGCTCGGTGGCCTGGCGCTGGGCCTGTCGTATGTCGCCGGCCAGGTCGGCATGTACACGATCTTCAACGGGAACATCAAGGCCATCGACCAGAGCCTGCAAGGCCAGAAGATGCTGCAACCGACCTCGGAGATTTTGCAAAATGCCCAGCTGCTGCGTCTGTCCTCGGTGAACATGCTGGCCGGCAAGGCCGACGCCCAGGCGCAGAATGCCGCGCAGCGCAAGGCCCTGACCGGCAAGCTGAACGAACTGCTGGCCCTGACCCAGGCGCAGAAGCTGACCGAACTGGAAGGCGACGTGAAGGTCATTCAGAACGCCCTGAATGAAATCAACACCCAGGTGGACAACCGCTCGATTTCCCCGGCCGCCGTGCAGCTCAAGGTCACGGGCCTGATCAGCGACAACATCATTCCGCTGTTCGCTGAAATCGGCGACCAGGCCAAGCTGCGCTACGTCAACCCCACCTCCGCCAACGCCAATGAACTCGTGCACCTGATCGACCTGGTCACCACCAGCCTGCCGCGGAACATGTCGCCAGCGGGCGCCGTGCTGTCCGGCAACATTCAACTGATTCAGAAAGCCGGCGGCAAAGGCAAGGTATTGCCGGCCGCACTGAAAGTGGAAGCGCAGTACCGCAACCAGGCAGCCCGGGCCGCGTTCGATGAGATCACCGGGGCCCTGGAAGAGTCCATCCAGAAGTCCCCTCAGCTCAAAACGGCCCTGACCCCGGCCTACCAGAAACTGAACGCGGCCGCCAACCCCATTTTCGATGACGTTCAGAAGAATATTCTGGACAGCAAGACCATCAATACCGACGCTGCTCGCCTGAACTCCTACACGCCCGCCTACGCGGCGGCGCTGTTCGGCAGTCTGAACACGTCCATCGATACCCTGGGTCAGGTGCTGCAAAACGAGAAGCAGCTGGTGACGCAGCAGATCGTGCCCACCGTGGCCATTCCGCTGATTCTGCTGGTGCTGGTGACCCTGTTCTTCCGCGCGGTGGTCGCGGCCATCACCACGCCGCTGCGCCGCCTGACCGAGGCTTCCCAGCGCCTGCAGGCCGGGGATTTCAGTGCTCAGGTGCCGGTGACTTCCAGCGATGAGATCGGCACGCTGACCCAGGCCTTCAACTCGACGGCCAGCCAGCTGAAAATGAGCGCCGAGAACAGCGCCGTGCAGCTTCAGGAAGCGCAGCGCCTCCAGAACAACATCGGGGAGTTTCTGGACGTGACCATGGACATCGCCGAAGGTGACCTGACCAAGCGCGGCAGGGTGACCGAGGACGTGCTGGGCAACGTGGTGGACTCCATCAACCTGATGACCGAGGAACTTGGGAGCGTGCTCAAAGGTGTACAGACCGCCTCGCAGTCGCTGAGGGGCGGCTCCAAGCAGCTGCTGGCGACCACCGAGCAGATTCAGGGTGGCGCCAGCATGACGGCCGCCGAGGCGCAGCGCGTGGCCGAGCAGGTGCAGCAGATCAACGACCAGATTCGCCAGATGGCGCAGGACGCACAGGCCTCCGCCGAAACGGCCCGTCAGGCGCTGCAGGCCTCGCAGCAGGGTCAGGAAGCCGTGACCGGCACGCTGGAAGGCATGCAGAACATCCGCCGCGAGGTGCAGGGCGTCGCCAAACGCATCAAGAACCTGGGGGATCGCTTGCTGGAAATTCAGGAAATCGTGGACACCATCTCGCAGATCGCCCGTCAGACCAACCTGCTGGCGCTGAACGCCTCCATTGAGGCCGCCGGTGCAGGGGAAGCGGGCGGACGCTTCAGCATCGTGGCAGACGAAGTGCGTAAGCTGGCCGACGTGTCCTCGCAGGCCACCGGGCGCATCGCGGGCCTGATTAAGAACGTGCAGGCCGAAATTCAGGACGTGATCGCGTCGGTGGAAGACGGCACGCGCGAGGTGGAACAGGGCTACCGCGTGGCCGGCAGCGCCGGGGAGCGCCTGCGTGAAATCGGGACGCTGACCCAGCAGTCCGCGCAGTACGCCGAAGGCATCGCCGCCAGCACGCAGGAGCAGGTGCAGGGCATCGAGCAGGTGGACACCGCCGTGCAGCAGATCGCCAGCATCTCGCAGCAGTCGCGTCAGTCGGTCGAGCAGGGCCGCGAGGCCGCCGAGCGCCTGGAAAAACTGGCCGAGGGGCTGAACGCCAGCCTGGCCCGCTTCCGCCTGCCTGCGTAATTTGCCGCTGGCACCTGCCCCAAAGGAGGTGCCAGCCCGCTTCATCCGATTTTGTGCGCCGCCCGACCGTTTTTCATGACGTTTGGCCTGAACTGGCCGGGGTTTGAAGGGAAACTGTCAGGGCGGCGCGGCTATAAAGGAACACACGATGCAAAACAGCGAACTGCTTGAAAGTTTTATTCAGGAGGCCGGGGAGGTGATGACTGGCCTGGAAGCGGGGGTGGCAGGGCTGCACGCCGCGCCAGGGCAGCAGTTCGCCCAGGAAATGGAGTCCCTGAGCGTGCTGGCCCACCGCATGAAGGGCACCGCCGGCCTGTACGGCTACCCGCAGATGTCGACTCTCTCGGGCCTGCTGGAGCGCCTGCTGGACTCCAAGCCCCGCCTGGAAGGCGAGCATCAGCAGCAGTTCCTGAGTCTGCTGCACACCATCAACAGCGTGCTGCGCGGCGGCCTGAACGCCCTGCGGCGCGGCGGCAGCGACCGTGACCTGGGGCTGATCTTCACGCAGGAAGGTGGCACGGCCCTGCTGCAGCGCCTGGTGCAGGAAGTGCCGGGCGAGTTTCAGATGCGCAGCGCCCGCCACCTGGCGCAGCCTCAACCGGATCAGGAGGATCAGGCTGCGCCCGCCGAGGCGGCTCCGCAGGGTCTGGAAGGCGAACTGCGCCAGTTCGTGAAGGACAACGCCGAGGTGTGGGAGTACTTCGCGCCGGAGGTGCAGGAGCACCTGACGAACCTGCGCACCGAACTCGAACGTGGTGAAGAGGCCGACCTGAACGTGATGTTCCGCGCGGCGCACACCATCAAGGGCAGCTCCTTCATGGTGGGCCTGCAACCCCTGGGAGATTTCGCTCACCGCCTGGAAGACCTGCTGGGGGCGCTGCGCGAGGACGCGGTGCCCAATAACCCCGAGGTGCAGCGTACCCTGCACGCCAGCGTCGACCTGATGGACGACCTGGCGCGCGTGGCCGAGGGGGCCGAGCTGAGCGTGCAGGCCAGGCGCGACGACCTGCTGGTCCGCCTGCGCGCCCTGGCCACCGGCCAGCTGGCGGCGGCCGCTCCCACCCCGGCCCCGACGCCTGAAACGGCGGGCCTGGGTGCCGGCGCCCCGATCAACAGCAGCATCCGCGTGCCCGCCCAGCGCCTGGAAGCGCTGCTGGAGCAGGTCAGCGAAGTGGTGACCGCCCGCGCCCGCATGACCCGCCTGCTGGAGCGCCTCGATGACCTTCAGGCCGGCATGCAGACCAGCCAGCAGCGTTTCCAGCGCACCGTGCGCGACTTCGAGGAACGCTACCTGAACCCCGACATGGTGCGCGTCACCGACGACCCCGGCGCCAGCATGGGCAGCGGCAACCTGATGGAGCAGTTCGCCGAGCTGGAGTTCGACTCGTACAACGACTTGAACATCCTCTCGCGCTCGATCACCGAGCTGTCTGCCGACTTTGCCGAAGTGCGCCGCAACCTGTCCGACACGGTGGCCTCCCTGGGTGAGGAGAACGAGAAACTCGGGAAGCTGGTGCGCCAGTTGCGTGTGGATGTCTCGCAGACCAGCCGCGTGCCGTTCACGCAGGCCAGCACCCGCCTGCGCCGCTGGGCCCGCCAGCAGCAGCTGCCCTTCGACCTGCACGTGGAAGGCGAGGACGTGCAACTGGAAAGTAACCTGCTTCAGCGCATCGTCGATCCCCTGCTGCACCTGCTGACCAACGCGGTGTACCACGGCCTGCAAGGCGGCCAGACCGACCCCGAGCAGCGCGCCGCGCAGGGCAAGCCGGAACGCGGCCAGGTGTGGCTGCGGGCCGAAACGAAAGACAGCTTCATCGACGTGACGGTCGCCGACGACGGCCAGGGTCTGAACCTGGAACGCATCCGCGAACGCGCCCTGGAACGCGGCCTTCGTTCCGCGCAGGAACTGGATCAGATGCCGGCCAGTGACGTGGCCCGCCTGATCCTGCTGCCGGGCCTGTCGACCGCCGAGCAGGTCGGCAGCGTCGCGGGGCGCGGCGTGGGCATGGACGTGGTGGCCACCGCCGTGCGCAGCCTGGGCGGCGAACTGCTGATCCAGTCCGAGCGTCACATCGGCACGGCTTTCACCCTGCGCCTGCCCATCACGCAGCGCATCCTGGACATCCTGAAGGTCGATCTGGGCAACGCCACCGTGGCCGCCTTCCCAGTCAGCAGCGTGCGGGCCATCCGCGACCTGGCGCCGCAGCAGATCAGCGAGCACCAGGGCGTGCTGCACGCGCCCTTCCAGGACGAACAGGTGCCCGTGATCGACGCCCGCGTGCTGTGGGGCGTGGACGTGGCCGCCGCTGACCCGGGCGCCTCGTTGCGCCTGGTGTTCCTGAGCACCGTCAGCGGCCTGGTCGCCGTGCGCGTGGCCGAATTCGGCAGCATCGAGGAAGTCAGCGTCACGCCGCCCGTGGGCCTGCTCGGCAAGCTCGATTACCTGGCCGGCACGACCGTCTCGGTCACCGGTGAGGCGCTGCCGCTGCTGGAACCGCTGGGCCTGCTGCGCCTCACGCGCCGCCCGGACCTGTGGCTGGACAGCCGCGCCCGCAGCGAGAGCGGTCTGATCCGCCGCGTGCTGCTGGTGGACGACTCGCTCAGCGTGCGCCGCCTGGTGGGCCGCATGCTGGAACGCGGCGGCCTTCAGGTGGAAACCGCCAACGACGGCCAGGAAGCCCTGGACAAACTGCAACTGGACGACACCTTCGACGCCGTGATCACCGACCTGGAAATGCCGCGCATGAACGGGTACGAACTGATCTCGGCGCTGCGGGCCCGCGCCCAGAACACCCACACGCCCATTCTGGTCATGACCACCCGCGCCGGGGACAAGCACCAGCGGCTGGCCTTTCAGCTCGGCGCGAACGATTACTTCACCAAACCCGTCAACGAAGCGCTGCTGCTGCGCCGCCTCGGCACGCTGCTCAGCGCCCAGCCCCAGGGAATCCCGGCGTGACCACCGTCCTCACCATCATGGCCGACCCGGTGCGCACCGCCATGTACGACGCCCTGGCCCGCCGCGCCGGCGTGCAGCTGATCTCCGCCGAGGGCGCGCTGCACGCCCTGACGCAACTGGAGCGCACGCCCGTCGACGCCATCATCTGCGACGCCCACATGGACGAGATGAGCGGTGAGGAATTCCGCGCCGTGACCGAGCAGGAAGAGCACACCAGCGCGGTGCCGGTGTTCATCCTGCCGGACAGCGAGGCGCTGAGCGGCCAGCAGGGCCTGGGCGTGCCCGCCTATACCGGCCCGGAACTCCTGAGCCTGGTGCTGACCCACCTGGAGAGGGATGAGGGCAGCTTCCCGGTGCCCATGAACCCCCAGCAGGCCCCGCAATTGCAGGGTGACCTCGACGCCTTTACCCTTACCGAGTTCCTGAACTGGGTGGCCGAGATGAAATTCAACGGCCACTGGATCATCACCCTGCAAGACGCCGAGCAGGGCGAACGCAGCGCCCACCTGTTCATGCAAAACGGCAACGTCGTGTACGTGGAATTCGGTGGGCTGGTGGGCAAGGGGGCGCTCTTCTGGCTGCTGCGCAGCATCGAGCAGTTCTCCGCCACCTTCCGCTTCTACAAGACCGACCTGACCCTGCCGCTGCGTTCCGAAGACCTGAAACTCTCCACCCCGCGCCTGCTGATGGAACTGGCGGTGGCCATGGACAACCTGACGGCCCCCGGCCATCAGCGCAGCCACGACCGTAACCTCCACTGAAGCCGTCTCCACTGAAGTAGCCCCTGCGTTTTTTCCGACCTCACCAGCCCTTCCTTCACGTCCCCCGGAGTGCACAGCCCCATGTCCAACATCCTCATCATCGACGACAGCATCAGCGTCCGCAAAGCGCTGGAAATCACCCTCCGCAACCACCAGCTCCAGAGCCGCAGCGCCATCAGCGCCGAGCAGGCCCTGGACATGCTGGCCGAACACGCCGACTACGACCTCCTGATGATCGACGTGATCATGCCGGGCATGAGCGGCCTCGACCTGTGCGGCCAGCTCAAGGCCGACCCCAAGCTGGCCCACCTGCCGGTGATCCTGATGAGCGGCAACGTCGACGAGGACGTCAAGGCGCAGGCCAGAGAGGTCGGGGCGCACAATGTGCTGCGCAAGCCCTTTCGCAGCGAGGAACTGATCCCCATGATCGAGAACATCCTCGCCGAAGCCCGCGCCCAGGTCAGCCCTGAAGTGGCCGAACCCGCTGCGGCGGCCCTGCACGAGAACGCGGCTTCCAATGAACCCGCCCCGGCGCCCATCGCCGGCGAGCACCTCGACGCCCTGAGCGCCCTGCTGCAAACCTACGAGGATCATCCGCGCGTGCGCGACGTGGTCATTCTCGACCGCGAGGGCCACCCCATCCGCCAGACCGGCAACGTCCTGCCGGAAAACATCCAGATGTTCGCCCGCTTCTTCACCAATACCGCCGGGGTGCTGGGCAAGCAGATGCTGGGCGAGGACATTCAGGACGTCAGCATCCGCTACGGCGGGCACGAGATGGTCATTCACAACCTGCCCGGTCACTTCGTGGTGGTGCTGATGAGTGAGCACGGCGCGGGCATGCAGGCCTGAGCAGGGTTCTGGCTCCATGGTGAGCAAATCACCGGGCTGGGCTGACCAGCGGGAGTAGGAAGCTAAGAGCGTCCTGAACAGGCGGCGAACCACCCAGGACTACTCCATTTGCAGAACGAAATATCCGAAATGGCAGAAGAGGGTCGATACCGACCTTCTTCTTTCCTTTTGCTGCCATTTATGACGTGTTTCTGGTCAAAATGGGCCATTCTGAAAAATGGCGTACTGGACGGTGTTTTTGGCTATGTCAAAATGGGGAAAGCCGTGGTGGAGGGCATTCCCCCCCCTATGCCCCCTTCACAACGCGAAATGAATATGTCATGCTGCTCACCATGACGAAAAAGTCTGCTAAGCCCGCCGCCAAGAAGCCTGCCGCCAAAGCTGCTCCCAAGAAGGCTGCCGCCGAAGGAAGCAACAAGGTCGCCAAGACCCAGCTCGTGGAAATGGTCGCCGACAAGACCGGCCTGACCAAGAAGCAGAGCGAGGAAGCCGTCAGCACCATGCTGGACTGCATCGTCGGCGCCATCAAGGGCGGTCAGAGCGTGGGCCTGCCCGGCCTGGGCACCCTGAGCGTCAAGGCCACCGCCGCCCGTACCGGCGTGCGCCCCGGCACCAGCGAGAAGATCCAGATTCCTGCGGGCAAGAAAGTCGCCTTCAAGGTCGCTTCCACCCTCAAGGGCAACCTGTAACCTTTCCCAAACCGTGAACAGCCTCCCCGCGTGGGAGGCTGTTCCTTTGTGTACCAGGCCCGCTGGCGGCAGCCCCACTCAAAGCAGGGCTCCACATTCCGGGTTTGCCGAGTAAGCGCCGTGACTCGCTGTGTTTTCCGTCTTGCTCGATTAAATTCGTTCCCATCTGCTCGGCCAGAAGAGATGAATTCACGACCCGGACGCTTTTTCTCTTTATCAGAGGATGAGCCCGGATGATCCTGCGAAGGTCAGGACGCGCCACGCTTTTGCTTTGGCGTACCTCAGGAGAGGCGGCTCCGGGTCGACTGCACAGGGTCGCACTGCGAGGTCGAGCAGCGGCAAGTCCTCCATGCTGTGGGTAAAGGCATAATCCACCCGCGCACCGCGCAGGTAGCGGCGCACCTGCTGCGCTTTGTGGCGACCTTCACTGCTCGGCGCGGGAACCGCCCGGCCCGCTGTCCCGGCCGCAATCGCCAGGGGTTCGGCCCGCAGGCGGCGGCTGAAGGCTTCCAGCACGGCGGCCCGCGTGGTCGAGCAGATGATCACGCGCACCTGCTCGGCGTCGCGCAGCCGCAGCAGTTCGACCAGGGGCGTGCGCTTGGGCCACAGTTCCTGGTCCACGATCCATTCGCCCAGCTCCGCCGGAGTGCGAACCTGCTGCCCGGCCTGGCGGTAGCGTTCCAGGGCCGTTTCGACGCTTCCGCTGGTCAGCGTACCTTCCAGGTCGGTTATGCAGATCACGCGCTTCTCCTCCCGCGCTGGGGCAGTTGGGAGAAGGGGCGGGCGGGTTGGCCGGCTGAGGGGACGACGTTGATCACTGGGAACTCCTTGGAAACCACTTCAGGCTGAGCGCATGGATCAGAAGGAGTGGTGCTAATCGGATCAGAAGGGACTGGCGCCGCGTTTTGCTTGTGCGCTGCCTGGGACAGCGTGGGTGAGGGCGCTTTTCCGGTGTACACGGGGTGCAGAGGGAGGCGCTGAGACCTGAGCTTAAACAGCGGTCAGTTCATTCTCGGTTGAGGGCCTTTCAGCCTGTTTCTCCGGGGAACGGGGATGCCCGGAACCCGCCTCACTGGGGCGCTGGTCAGCTCAGGCTGCACCCCAGCGCTGAAAGGGCACTGGAACGCTGGAAGGCCGCCCGGCAACTGGCAAACTGGCCCACGCCAGGGATCAAGTTGCTGACCGGCGCGCTCCATCGGTTAAAGCAGGTTCGGCGCAGGCGTTCATCCCGATGCAGACGCAAGCTGTCGGGGCAGCTGGGAGCAGAATCGGGGTCGGCTGCGCTTCAGCGTGCATCACTGCCCTAGAGCAAGTCTCCGAATTCTGTCAGGCGTGGAACACCACTCCACACAACTCCATTCTTCGTCCTGCTCATTTAAGTTCACTCGCTTCGCTCGGACAAAAAGCACTCCGTTCTTTTGTCAAATGCTCTAAGGTGAGTTATGACCGTGCGGGGCTGGCAGGCGTTCAGGGACGGCCACTACAACCTGGTGGTGGCCGAACTCAGGGGGCGCATGGACCTGACCCCCGACGAACTGGCCCTGCTGGGCCGCGCCGAACTGCGCCTGGGACTCTTTTACGAGGCCGAACTGCATGTGTACCGGCCCCATCTGGCGGGCTCAGGGGCGGGCACGGCCGGCCTGCTGGCCTTTCTGGCGCGCAGTGGGCAGCAGCGGGCGCTGCATGACCTGCTCGCGCAGACCCCGCCGGCGAACGAACTGGCTTCCCAGGGCCTCGATGCCCGGGCCTGGACAGCCCTGCTACTGGGTGACAGCGTAAACGCCCTGGCGTGGGCCTCGCAGGCGGCAGCCCGCTGGCTCACGCAGGGCCGCGAGCAGGACGCTGGGGTGTCGCTGGCGGTAATGGCGTTCCTGTGGGGGGTGGGTGGGAACCTCAGCCGCGCCGAGCAGGGCCTGCGCATGGCCCTGAGTGTCCTACCCGAAATTCCGGACGCCGCGCCGCGCCTGCGGGCCCTGGCCCTGCTGTCCTGGGTGCAGGGAATGGCCGGGCGCTTAACCGATGCCAAACCGACCCTGGCTCAGGCCGAGGCGCTGCTGCTGAAAGTGCAGGATGTGGAGGCCATGCAGATCGTGCTGCACGTCAGGTATCACCTGGCGCAGTGGGCCGGGGAAACCGCACCCAACCCACTGGACGTGCTGGGAGAACACCTGCACGAGAGTGACGTGTGGCGCGTCCCTTTCACTTACAGTGCCCTGGAGTCGGCGCTGAGGGACGGGGAGTACGCGGCGGCCTTCCTGCACCTGGCGACGCTGAAACGCACCGAACTGCACCCCGTTCATCTGGCTTACCTGGAGGGCCAGCTGTGCGCCCGGCTGGGCGAGACCGAGCGGGCCTGCGAACTGCTGCGCGGCGCCGCCAGGGTCTTTGGCGAGCAGGCAGACCGGCTGCACGAGGCGCACTGCCAGTATCTGCTGGCCGAACTGCTGGACGACCTGACGCTGCGCAAAGAAGCACTGGAAACCGCCCTGAAAACCCCCCTTATCAGCGAACTGCGCCGCCTGTGCTGGCCGGTGCCTGGGCCCGCCCACTGGCCCGCCGACGCCGGCTACGCGGCCCGCCACCAGGCTTACCTGCGCCACCTGCAACCCCCACCCAGCAAACCCACCGTGACCATCACCACGCTGGGCACCGTCGCGGTGGAACGGGACGGGCGGCAGGTGAACGCCCCGGCGGAACTGCTGAGCCTGCTGCTCCTGAAAGGCAAGTTGACCCGCAGTGAACTGGAACTGCACCTGTACCCGGAGCGCTCGGCCAGCGCCGCCGAAAGCGCCGTGAAACAGGACATCTACCGCGTCCGGCAGGTATTGGGCCGTGACGCCATTACCAGCAGCGGCATGTACCACGCGAAGTACTATGCCCTCAGTCCCGACTACCGCTGGCAACTGGACGCCCTGCGAGTCCTGCGCGGCTGCGAGTCTTTCGACAGCGTGGAGGTGTTCTCGGTGCTGCGCGGCCCCTTTCTGCCGGCCTGCGAACACGAGTGGGCGCTGGAATTCCGCGTGCAACTGGAACTGATGGTGGAACGCATGGTCGAGGGCCTGGGCGACTACTACCAGAAAAACGACATGCCGCTGAACGCCCACGGGCTGGCGATGGATTTTGTGCGCTCTTACCCGCACCGGCTGGACGGGTGGCACGAGCGCCTGGCGCTGCTGGAAGCACAATTGTCACCGGTTCCCTGAACGTCGCCGGAACGGGGTTCGTCGTCCCGTTCAATCCTTCTGGCCTGGCCGGGTTGCCGGCTTTTCTCTTGAATTGCATCTCGGTTCACCAGCGCAAGGAACTTCTCGCCTGCTTCTCGTGGCCCTTGCAGGCAGTTTTACTCGTGGTACGCGACCTTGCCGTATCTGCGGTTGTGGTACATCAGCGTTTCGGCGCTTTCGTGGACGTGGATGTCTTTCACGTCGCCCAGCACCAGCAGGTGATCGCCGGCCTCGATGACCTGGCGCACCGTGGCCGTGAAGGCGCCCGCCGTGCCTTGCAGGAGCGGCGCCCCCGCCACGCCCTCCTTGAAGGAAAGGCTGTTCCAGGACTCTTTGCGCTGTACCTGCGGACGGGCAAAGGTGTTGGCGATCTCGCCCTGGTCGGGCGCCAGCAGGTTCACGGCGAAGGCCTTGCACCTGCTCAGCGTGTCGCTGGCGAGGCTGGATTTCTGCACCGACACCAGGATGATCGGCGGGTCGATCGAGACGGTCAGGAAGGCGGTGACGGTAAAGCCGTCGAGGTCGTCGTTCTCGTCCAGCATGGTGATGACGGTCACGGTGGCGGCCCAGGTGCGGGCCAGGGCCTTGTAGTTGTCGGCCAGGGTGGGGGTCGCGTCGGTCATGAATACTCCTCTCTGCCAGGGGCGGCAGCACAAGAAAAAAGGGAATTTGGCCCCCATTATCCACGATCACTTTTCCGGTACCACTGGCGGCGGCTTTCAATGCCAGACGGCGTTCGATTCGCTGGAGTCGCTCAGGCGTTCATGCAGGCGTCCACCCTTGCCCTGAACTTCTGCATCTTGCCGATACGCGTGGTGGCTGTCTATGTGGGCCTGCCGTTCAGCCAGGCGGGCGACGACCTCCTCAGAAGCAAGAGCTGCAATACGGACAGCGACAACGGCGGCGACTGGTTCAACACCGTGGACTGGACAGGACAATCAAATGGCCTGGGGCGCTGAGAAGAACGTGAGCCACTGGGCGCTGTACCGCCCGCCGCTGGGCAACGCCGCCCTGAGACCCACGCCTGCCGACATTGGGCGGGCCAGTGACCATTACCGGGAAATGCTGCGCGTGCGCTACTCCAGCAGCCTGTTCCCCTGCCCAGCGCCGCCGAGGTGCAAAAAGTCTGACCTTTCTGAACGCCGGCCCCCAGCAGACGCCGGGCGTAATCGTCATGAAACTCGGCGGCGCGGTGAACCCCAGCAACCCTTACCGGAACATTGTCGTGGTGCTGAATGGCAGTGGGCAACACCGTGACCGTGCCGGGCCAGCGGCCAAGAGATAGGTAGGGGAGGCCGCTGGGCTTATCCTGGCGGCCTTTTCTCAGGTTTTCAGGGTCTGGTACAGCAATGCCGTTTCTGGCAGGGGCGTCAATCCCAGGGGGTGCAGGGCGTCCAGCAGTTGCCCGTACACGCGCTGAATGGCGGCGGCATTCCCGGATTTCTGGTGCAGCCGCATCAGTGTGCGGGCAGCGGGTTCGTGCGCCGGGTCGAGGCTCAGGGCACGTTCAGCGGCGGCGCGGCTGGCCGCCGGGTCGCCCTGCGTGCGGGCCAGTTCGGCTTCCTCGGCCAGCGCCTGCGGCAGGGCCAGGGCGTACTGCCGCGCCGCCGCCTGCGCCGCTGGCAGGTCGGATTCCGCCATGTCCGGCGGCAGGGTCAGCAGCCTGGGCAGCCGCTCGGGCGAGCCGGGCGACGCCTGCAGGGTGGCCCCTGCCTCCCACAGGTCGACCCGCAGGTCGGGCGTGCGGCGCAGTCTGAGCCAATCGCCGCGTTCCAGGAAGGTGCCGCTGGGGGCGCCCTGCTCCAGCACCTGCGCCAGGTACGTAAAGAGCGCCGCCAGTTGCACGTCTCCGCCGTCCAGGTCGCGCAGTGTACGCAGGTTCACGCGGCCCTGCGCGGTAGCCTGTACCAGGTAACGCGCCGCGATGGGCCAGCCTTCCGTCAGGGCGTGCGCCATCCGGACCTCGGCCGGGGTGGGGTGCTGCCCGTGGGCGCCGAACAGCTCCGCCAGTTCTTCCGGCGTGAAACTCAGGTCGGCGCTGCTGAGGGTAGTGACGATCCCGGCGGCTTCCAGCGCCACCCGCGACAGCAGGGCCACGTGCCCCTCGCCGCAGTCGAGCAGTTCGCGCAGCATGGGGGCCAGCAGGGGAGAGGTCAGGTAATGCGCCTCGTCGATCACCAGCCAGGCCTGCGCCGCGTGCAACACGTCCGCCGTACGCGAAGCCACCCGCACCGGCGACGCACCCTGTTCCAGCCAGCGGCCTGGCGCGTGCCCCCCCGGCAGGTGAGCCACGGCCAGCGCCAGGCCCGCCGCCAGCACCTGTGGGTCGGCGTCGTCAGCGTCCAGCGTCAGCCAGGCCACCGGCCAGCCGGTGCCGGGCAGGGTGGCCGCCAGCGCCGTCGTTTTGCCGTAGCCGGCCGGGGCAGTCACCACCAGCAGGGTCGTGTTCAGGGCGTCCACCACGCGTGGCCGGGCCAGCGCCCCGCGCGCCGCCGGCCAGTGCGTGCGGCGGGCCGACGACAGTTCGCGCCAGTTCAGGGTCATTGCCCCGATGCTAAGCCAAACGGGCTGGCCGGCGCTGATGCCCGGCTGAGGAACGGCGTTGAGGAACAGGAGGGGGCAGCCTGTTCTCGCGTTTACACCGTCCTCGCGTTTACAGCGCCAGGTACGCTTCGCGCACCGCCGGGTCGTTCAGCAGTTCCTGCCCCGAGCCTTCCTTGATGACCTGGCCGTTTTCCAGCACGTAAGCGCGGTGGGCCAGTTTCAGGCTGAGGCCCACGTTCTGCTCGACCAGCAGCACGCTGACGCCCTCGGCATTTACGGCCTTCAGGGCCTCAAACACGGTCTGGGTCATCAGGGGCGAGAGGCCCAGGCTGGGTTCGTCGACCACCAGCACGCTGGGGCGGCCCATCAGGGCGCGGCCCACCGCCACCATCTGCTGCTCGCCGCCTGACAGCGTGCCCGCGAGTTGCCCGGCGCGTTCCTGAAGGCGCGGAAAAAGCGAGTAGACCTGCGCCAGCGTCTGGCGCTGCGCGGCCAGGGCTTCAGGCCGCATGCCCGCCCCCAGTTCCAGGTTCTCCAGCACCGTCATCAGCGGGAACAACTCGCGCCCCTCGGGTACGTGACCCAGCCCGCGTTTGACCACCTGGCTGGGTTCCGCGCGCGTGATGTCCACCCCGCCCAGCCTGATGCTGCCCGCCGTCGGCTTGACCACGCCACTCACTGCCCGCAGCGTCGTGGTTTTCCCCGCACCGTTGGCGCCGATCATGGCCACGAATTCGCCCGGCTCCACCCGTACCGAAACGTCCCACAGCACCTGAACTTTGCCGTAGCCGGCGGCGAGGTGCTCGATGGTTAAAGCCTGTCCCTGGGTCATGCCTGTAACTCCGTTTCGGTGCCCAGGTACGCGCTGACGACCTGGGGATTGCGGGTGACTTCGCGGTAGGTGCCCTCGGCGATGACCTGGCCCTGATCCATAACGACCACCCGGTCGGCCAGGTCGCGCACGACCGGCATGATGTGCTCGATGAACAGCACGCTGATGCCGCTGCCCTGCACGCTGCGCACAAGTTGCACCGCCTCCTGCGCTTCGGCGGGGCGCAGGCCGGCCATCACCTCGTCGAGCAGCAGGACTTTGGGCTGCGTGGCCAGGGCGCGGGCGACTTCCAGGCGCTTGTCCTGAAGCAGCGTGAGTTCGTGCGCGGCCTTGTCGGCGTGCGCGGCCAGGCCGGTGCGCTCCAGCAGGTCGTAGGCCAGGTTGCGCGCCTGCGCCAGGTTCGCGCCCGGTTTGCCGAACAGCGCGCCCACCGTGACATTCTCGTGAACGGTCATTTCCGGAAAAGGCCGCACGATCTGAAAGGCGCGGCCCAGGCCCAGGTGGCAGCGGTGCTCGATGGGCTGATCGGTCACGTCTGATGCGCGACGTGAGCCGCAGCGGCGGGCTGGAGGGGGCGCTGCGCCTGATTACCTATTTCGGGCTGGGCAGCGACGGCCTGGAGCACCTGTTCCGCGCCGCCGACTTCGGCGTCTACCTGCGCTCGCGCTCCGGGGCGGCCAGCCTGGCCCACACGCTGGAAATCGGGAAGCTGGTGGCCACCTACGACCTCGAAGGCATCACCGCCCAGGACGACCTGTTCGCCCGCTGGCGAGACCTTGGCCTGCGGCTCCTGACCATGAACGTGCCCGGTGACCAGTTCTTCCCCGCTGCCGAAATGCGCGAATTTGCCCGCGCCTCGGCCGGGGCCGGGGTCGACCACACGCATGTGGAAGTGCCGTCCGTCCTGGGTCACCTGGCGGCCCTGATGGAAACCGAGAAGTTCGCGCCGCATTTGCAGGCGCTGCTGGACACGCCCGTGCCGGAGGCGGCGCATGCCTGAACGCACCCTGGTCGCCGTGCACGGTAACTTCGCCTCGGCGCGCTGGTGGCACGACCTGATCGGCGGCCCGCCTGCCGGGTGGCGCGTGGTGGCCCCGAACCTTCCCGGCTTTGCCGGCACGCCGCACACCGGCGAGGTCGGCATTCCCGCCTACGCCCGCTGGCTCCGCGCCTGGCTGGAGGAACAGCACATCCTTCGCCCGGTGCTGCTCGGCCACTCGCTGGGCGGCGCCGTCGTCATGGAACTGGCCCAGCAGTCCCCGGCAGAGGTGGCGGGCCTGATCCTGGCCGCCAGCAGCCCCCTGGGCGGCCTGGTCACCCCCGAGGAGAATTACCCAGTGCTGGAAATGATGCGCAGTCAACCGGCCCTGCTGGAAATGAGCCTGGGTGCGCTGTTTCCTTCCGGTCGGCCCGCGAATTTTCCCGATCTGGTGGTGGACGGCGGGCGCATGGCTGCCACGCACTACAGTGGCAACGCCCGCGCCCTCAGCGCCTGGCGCGTCAACCCTGAACAGCTGCGCGGTCTTCCCACGCTGGTGCTGGGCGGCGGGCTGGACGCCCTCGTGACCCCCGATATGGTGCGCAGCCAGGCGCAGGCGCTGGGCACCCAGGCTGGCCTGTTTCCCGGCCTGGGCCACGGCTTCCCGCAGGAGAACCCGGCGGCCCTGCGCGCGTGCCTGGAACACTTCCTGCACACCCTGCCTGAAGAAGCCTGAAAATTCCCTTTTCTCGGGAGCATTTCGGCTGGGGCAGGGGAGGTCTGTATCCTGTGTGTCATGACTGAGCTTGCTCCCAGCGTGCCTCTTCACCTTCTTTCCATTCAGTCCTGGGTGGCTTACGGTCACGTGGGGAACGCGGCGGCCATGTTTCCGTTGCAGCGCCTGGGGTTCGAGGTGTGGGCAGTCAATACCGTGCAGTTCAGCAACCACACCGGATACGGCGCGTGGACCGGCATGGTGTTTCCGGCGGAACTGGTGGGCGAACTGCTTGACGGCATCGAGGCGCGTGGGGCGCTGCCCGACTGCCACGGCGTCCTGAGCGGCTACATGGGCAGTGAAGGCACGGTGGACGCTGTGGTGAAGGCGCTTGGCCGCGTGCGGGCGGTCAACCCGCAGGCGCTGTACTGCTGCGACCCGGTGATGGGCGACGTGGGACGCGGCGTGTTCGTGCGCCCGGAACTGCCGGAACTGATCGCCGCGCACGCCATTCCGGCTGCCGACATCGTGACGCCCAACCAGTTCGAGCTGGAGTTGCTGACTGGCCTGAAGGTGGACACGCTGGAGCACGCGCTGAAGGCGGCCCACACCCTGCGCGAGAAATTAAACCCGGGCGGGCCGCGCATCGTGGTGGTGACCAGCCTGGTGCGCTCGGACGCGCCGCAGGGCGTCATCGAGACGCTGGCGGTCACCGGGAACGGCGCGTGGCTGTGCCGCACCCCGCTGCTGCCACTCGACCCGCCCAGGAACGGTACCGGGGACGCCATCGCGGCGCTGTTCTATGGCCAGTACCTCAAGACGGGCAGCGTGCCGCAGGCCCTGAGCCTGGCCATGAGCAGCCTCTACGCCGTGCTGAAAGTAACCCACCAGCTCGGCACGCGCGAAATTCAACTGGTGGCCGCGCAGGATGAACTGCTGCGCCCCAGCGAGGTCTTCGAGGCCGAGCAACTCGGGTAAGTCTCCTGGGTGCAGTAAGACCGACCCCGTCCCCCAGTATGGGGGATGAAATCCGACTGGAAGGAGCAGGAGAAAATACAGGTTCCGGGAGATGTACCCATAGGCAGTGCCTTCCCGACTATGGGGGAATTGGACGGAATCCGTATAAGACTGCTGTGCCAGTCACTTTTCAGAATGGACTGGAGAGAAGCGCCCATGAGCAACGAAGATTTTGCCCGTAACCCCAACACCCCGCCCGAAGCCCTCGCCATGCTCAGCACGTCCCCCAGTGCCGCCGTGCGCCGGCTCGTCGCCCTGAACCCCAGCACGCCGGTGCCGGCCCTGCGTTTTCTGGCCGCCGACGAAGACCGGGCCGTGCGCGAGGCGGCCGCTGGCAACCCCAGGACGCCTGACGACGCTTTCGCGGAAGTGCCGCCGGCCCCTGCCTCCTTGACGCTCAACCCGGAAATCGTTCCGGCATCCTTCATTCCCGCCTCGGAGGTTCGCCAGTCGCCCTCGCTCTGGCAGCGTCTTCTGGCTCTGCTGGGCCGGCGTTAGTTCTCGCTGCCGGACGTGATGGTCTGGCAGCGCCGCGCCAGTTCATGAAAAGTGGCGTGGAGTTCGGGCGGCGAGTCGATTCTGAAATCGACATTCAGGCTCAGCAGAAAAGAGGCGAAACTCAGCAGTTGCTCGCGCTGGCCGCGCAGGCGTGTGCCCCCGGCCTCGGCGGTGATGTCGCTCATCCACATGGACACCAGGCCGCGCAGGGTCTCGGGCGGGGCGTCCAGCCACACGTCCACCAGGTAACTGCGCGGCGTGGGGTGCGTAGAGCGCAGGTAGGCCAGTGCGTCGAACTCCGGCAGGTCGAACACGTCGTCCAGCAGCGTGACGGTGTGTATACGGTCGACCCGAAAAGACCGCAGCGCCCCGCGTTTCAGGCACAGCCCCACCGCGTACCAGCGCCCGTCGAAGTGCACCACGCGGTACACCTGCACGTTCCGCTGCGACTGCTCGGCCTTTCCGGAACGGTACTCCATGCAGATCACGCGGGCTTCACGCACCGCCTGCATCAGCACCGTCAGTTTTCCGGCGTTGGTGTTCACCACCCACGGCGAGGCGTCGAGTTGCACGACCTGCTCCAGTGCCGTGACCTCGGCCCGCAGGTTCTGCGGCAGCGTCCGCGCCAGTTTTGCGCTGGCCGACTGCGCGGCGGGCGTCAACTCGCTGAGGCCCACCAGCCGCAGCGCGTGCAGCCCCAGCGTCAGGCTCAGGGCCTCGTCCGGCGTGAACATCAGGGGCGGCAAGCGGAACCCCGGTTTCAGGCGGTAGGCGCCGCCCACCCCGCGTTTGCCCTCCACCGGAATGCCCAGATCCTGAAGTTTCATGACGTACCGCTGCACCGTGCGCGGGCTGACTTCCAGCCGCCGCGCCAGTTCTGCGCCGGTGATTTCCTCGCGCGCCTGGAGCAGTTCCAGCACGGTCAGGACGCGCAGCGAGGGATCGTAGGTCATGGCGGGGACTCAGAATAGAAAAAAGGAGGATGTAAAACGGCGAGAGAACAAAAGATTTCGGCGGCAGGGCGGCTACTCCGCGCGACTGGCTGGACTCCCGTTTCGCCGACCTGGGGCAGCGTCCGCCGGAGACTCATAGCCTCAGCCTACACCCGAAATACGACACATCCTGACTGCAATTACATTTACGCTCTGAACGTAAGGAGGAATTGAAGATGACCCACCCCGTAATCGTTACCCCGTCCACGTTCCTGAGCCACTGGCAGGGGCACCGCGCCCTGACCCGCCGCGTGATCGAGGCCTTCCCCGAGGACAACCTGTTCACCTACACCGCCGCGCCGCCCATGCGCCCCTTTGGCACGATGGCCTGGGAAATCCATCAGGTCAGCGAACTGACCCTGAATGGCCTGCTGACCGGCGAGTGGACGGAGCCCGACTGGCGCGAAGGCGCCAGCACGGACCGCGCCAGACTGCTGCGCGAGTGGGACGCCCTGAGTGCCCGTCTGGAGGCCGAATTCCCCAACGTCGATCTGAACTTCTTCGAGCAGACGCACCGGCTTCCCTGGGGCGAAATGAGCGGCTGGGCAGCGACCATCTACACCATCGACAACGAAATTCACCACCGGGGCCAGGGCTACGTGTACCTGCGCGCCCTGGGTATCGAGCCGCCCGCCTTCTACGAGAGGTGAAGGTCGTGACCGACCACCTGCTAAGGCCCGCACCGCTCCTGAAGCATGGGCAGGGCCACCGCGCCCAGGGGGAGCTGCGCGAACCGAGCATCACCTCTCCCGGCTTCTTCAACCGCGCCTGATATGGAATTCACCGCCGAACTGTTTCAGTGGCGCGGCCCTGCTCCGCACTACTTTGTCAGCGTGCCTGACGATCTGAAAGGTGCCCTCAAGGCCGCCTCGAAACTCGTCACCTACGGCTGGGGCATGATTCCTGTGACCGTCGGCATCGGTGGGGCCGAGTACGATACGTCCCTGTTTCCAAAGGACGGCGGTTATCTGGTGCCCATTCGCGCCGACGTGCGCCAGGCCGAGGCGCTGGAAGAAGGCCAGCGTCTGACTGTGACCCTCGATATTCGCACTGGGAAAGCTATGCGGGGCGTGCGGCGTATGAAGTGACCCACCCGGCCTGAATTTCTGCGCGCTGGAGGCAGGCCTGTCACATCTGGAAGACATTCACCTC
This sequence comes from Deinococcus fonticola, assembly GCF_004634215.1. Classification (NCBI taxonomy): domain Bacteria; kingdom Thermotogati; phylum Deinococcota; class Deinococci; order Deinococcales; family Deinococcaceae; genus Deinococcus; species Deinococcus fonticola. The sequence continues at coordinate 112,298 of NZ_SMMH01000012.1, forward strand.
TTCCGTGAACTGAAGCCCCCGCGCTGGCAGCGGGCCCTGCTTGAACCGCCCTCCACCCATCCGGAGGGGGCCGAGCAGGAACTTCAGGCCCTGCTGAACGCCCTGGGCACACCCTGGCTGGATGTACCCACGTTATTCATGGCATGGACGACGTCACCTGGCCGCTGCTGCGCCGCGCCGCCCGGATCACCGGAGCCAGCCGGATCGGCTTCGAGGACGTGCTGACGCTGCCGGACGGGCAACCTGCCCACAGCAACGCGCAACTGTACCAGGCGGACTGGCGACTGATGCAGGAGGTTCCTTTATGACTCACACGGCAAAAGGCACGTTTCAGATCGGCATGCGACCAGCTGAGGCGTCCAGCACACAACTGGGCCGCATGACCTTCGACAAGACCTGGGACGGCGACCTGCGCGGCGAAAGCGTGGGGGAAATGCTGTCCATCGGTGACCCGAAAAGCGGTACAGCGGCCTACACCGTGCTGGAAGTGTTGAATGGCAGGCTGGGCGGGCGGCACGGCAGCTTCGCGTTTCACCAGTACGGCACCATGCTCGCTGGTCAACTGGCCCTGACTTACGAGATCGTTCCCGGCTCGGGCAGCGGCGAACTGACGGGCATCACGGGTGAGCTGAAATTGACCGTCGTGGACAGGGTTCACTGTTACGAACTGGAATACCGATTCCCGGAGTGAAGGCGTATGTCAAAAGTGGATTTCAAGAAGGAACTGAAGCACCTGTACCAGCCCAGCGCTCAGGAAGTCAGTGTAGTGGACGTTCCCGCCATGTCATTCCTGATGATCGACGGCGCGGGTGATCCGAACGGAACTCCGGCGTATACGGAGGCGGTTTCGGCGTTGTTCGCGGTGTCGTACGCGCTGAAATTCCGGGTGAAGAAGGGCGAACCTGGACTCGATTACGGCGTGATGCCTCTGGAGGGCCTGTGGTGGGCCGAGGACATCACGACCTTTAACACCAATGACCGCCGCGACTGGCAGTGGACGATGATGATCCGGCAACCCGACTTCATCACGCCTGACCTGGTGGAGGCAGCCATGGCACAGACGCGCGCGAAAAAACCGCTGAACGCCCTGTCCAGGCTGCGTTTCGAGCCCTTCACCGAAGGGAAGGCCGCGCAACTGCTGCACGTCGGGCCATTCAGCGAGGAAGGGCCGAAGATTCGGCGTATTCATGATTTTATCGTTCAGCACGGAAAACTGAGCGGCAAACACCACGAGATTTACCTCAGTGACATCACGAAAGCCGCGCCGGAAAAATGGAGAACCATTCTCCGGCAACCCATGACCTGCCAGGAGACGCCGTGAACACCCCCGAAATGTACGACTACCTCATGCGCAGTCGCCGCGACCTGTGGGCCGCGCTAGAACGCCTTCCAGACGAAGTTCTTTCCCGCAATCTGCTGAACGGCGAGCGGTTCCGTTGCATCAAGGATCTACTGTTTCACATGGCCGAGGTGGAGGATGGCTGGACGCACCTTGACCTGCAAAACCAGCCCGCTGTTCAGGAACAGTTCCCCGACGTACAAGGCCGCGCCTTTTTCGGTGACGTGCCGCTGGCAGACATCCTCACTTACTGGCGGGCGGTGGAGGCCGACACCCTGCGTTACCTGGGCACGCTGACTGAAGCAGAAGCCGCCCGGAAGGTCGCCCCGGACGACTGGCACGGTGTTCAGTTCACGGTGGATGGCCTGCTGTGGCACGTCTTTATTCACGAGGTCAGGCATTCGGCGCAGATCACGGCCCTGCTCCGCACGCAAGGCATTAAACCGCCCTGGCTGGACTTCCTGATCTACCAGCTTCCGCCCGAAGCGAAGGCCTTCGTGACCCGTGACCCTGACGGCGCGTGAACAGATTGGAAGCCGTCTTCTGTTTGGGCCCCCCTTCACCGAATTCTTTGCCGATAACCCGGAAGTGCGGGGCGGCCACCTGTTCGGCTTCAGCTGCCTGAAGGTGTATGGCAAGGTGTTCCTTGACGTCCTGCCGCCGTGTCGGGCGACGAGACTGCCGGCTGGCAGGGCTTTGCTGCTGTGATACAGGGAGGGGTTCCGAATCAGAGGCTTACTTGATGAGATCGAGATTCTTGAGCAGGGCCGGAATGACGCTTTCCTGATATTGCACGTACCGCTTGAAAGAAGCCACGTCCATGTAGTTGTTTTGCCACTTGTTCTGCGAAAGTACCCGCTCCCATTGCGGGGTTTTCACCATACGCGCGATCTGTAATTCAAGGCGAGTTCTCTCGTTACTGCTGATGCCGGCCGGAGCCACCACCCCGCGCCAGTTGGCAATCGACACGTTCACGCCTTTTTCCTTGAGGGTAGGAGCATCGATACCGGGGAGGCGCTCATCCGCCAGGACGGCCAGCACGCGCAGGGTCTTGTTCTTCAGCAGATCGTCGATTTCGGTGTGCCCAGTGCTGACGACATCTATTTCACCGGCCAGCAGGGCTTTGGCGGCCTGCATCCCCCCGGCGGAGGGAATAAATTTCATGCCCTTCAGCGGAAGGCCCAGTTCCTGCGAAAGCTTGGCGAAGGCCACATGTCCTGTGCCGCCGAGGCTGCTCCCGCCAAAACGGACGTTGCCAGGATTGGCTTTCAGTGCGGCAATTAGATCCTCAGCGGTCTGAAATCTGGAATTGGCAGGAACGACCAGGACGTCATTCTCGGAAACCAGCGAGGCGATGGGGGTCACATCCCTGGAGAGGAGGAGGGGGCTGGCGTTAAGGGGAATACCTGCGACCATCACGAAACCGGTTACCATAAGTTTTGCGTTCTGGCCCTTCCACTTGGTGAATTCATTGAGGCCAACGGTGCCGGCTTTGCCTGGCACGTTGATGATCGTTACATTCTTTTCGCGCCCAGTCTGCATGAGGGTATTGGCAATCCCATGGGCCAGAAGATCCCAACCGCCTCCCGGTGAGGACGGAGCCATAATCGTCATTGGGCCCTGCTGGGCGGAAGCCGCCGAGAGGAATGTGAGGGTACAGAGCATACCGATGAACGGCGATTAGGGGTTGACAACGAAGGGCGGAGGTGCGAAGCGTAAGTTGTAGGCGGCAACGATGAGGGCCACCTTCAAGCGTAAGGCCGTCCAGGTTTTCACCTGCCCCCAACGCAATCCGCGCCC
>NZ_SMMH01000013.1 GCF_004634215.1 Deinococcus fonticola
GAGTCAATGCGTATCTCCAGCTCGTCAGGGCTTTTCGCAGGTAATCGCGTCCTTCGTCGGTTCCAGTGCCAGGGCATCCACCGTGGATCCTTAGTATCTTGACCTTCTTTCGATTTCATCACGGCAATGACTTTGCTAATCGCCGTGTGGTTCGCTCTTCTTGCTCTTTCGCTTCTCGGTTGTCATGCGTCTCGCCTCGTTCGAGGCTCAGAAACTATATGCCCTGCTTTGAGATCTGTCAACTCCCTGTTGCAGATGATCTCTCAATGAACGGCAAGCAGCGTCCAGCACAGCTCCAATTCATTTCGAAAAACCGCGCGCCTGCCTGCGCCACCTTGCCCGACTGGCCGCGTTGCCCTAGCAAGGGCTCAGCAGTTCTCTGGCGCCCTCCTCCAGCAGTGCCATGCATAGGGAGCACGCCTGTCTGCCCGCTTTGACCGCATAAGCAAGTTGCAGAAAAGGTCGTCAGTCGCCGGAGAACCTGAGTTCGTCTGCTTTAAGGGAGTATCCCGACTGTCCGGCTGGGTGAGTCATACGCCGGACATCCGCCTGTAGCATGGTTGCTATGACCGTGGAAGTGAACGCGCCCCGTGTGGGTGTAGTGATGGGCAGCCGCAGTGATTTCGAGACGATGCAGGGCGCACTGGAGCTTTTGCAGCAACTGGATATTCCTTATGAGGTGCGTGTTCTGTCGGCACACCGCACGCCGCACCTGCTGGCGACTTATGCCCAGCGGGCCGAACGCCTGAACCTGAGTTGCATCATTGCCGGGGCGGGCGGCGCGGCCCACCTGCCGGGAATGCTGGCAGCGTTCACGCGGGTGCCCGTGCTGGGGGTTCCGGTTCAGAGCAAGGCGCTCAGCGGTGTGGATAGCCTGCACAGCATCGTGCAGATGCCCGCCGGGGTTCCGGTGGCGACGTTTGCTATTGGGCAGGCCGGAGCGAAGAATGCTGCGCTGTTCGCTGCCGCGCTGCTGGCGACCACAGACGCGAAGATCCGCGAGAAACTCGACGCCTTCCGCGAGAAGCAGACGCAGGCCGTGCTGGATGATCCTTTCTTTGAAGGTCATCCCCAGGCGGGTGGGATGTGAGACAGGTTCCATCTGATTTTGCAACAGGCGCGAAAACACCGAAATCGCCGTGCTGCCCTACTGTTTTGCAAGTTAAATTTCATCCTGTTAAAAATGGGATTCGACTGGAGTTCCTATGAAAGAGCGGACACTGGGCATTCTGGGGGGTGGGCAACTGGCGCAGATGTTGGCCCTCGCGGCTATTCCCCTCAACGTGCGCGTGGTGGTGCTGGAACCCGACGCGCAGGCCCCGGCGCGCCTTTGCGCAGAGCACCTGGCAGCGCCGTACACCGACCCGGTGGGACTGAATGAACTGGCCGCCTGCGAGGCCGTGACGCTGGAATTCGAGAACGTTCCGGTGGAGGCGCTGGATGCCCTGCATGGACGCGTTCCGGTGCGTCCCGGCGCGGAGTTACTGGCCCGCAGCAAGCACCGCGCCCGCGAAAAACAGGCCCTGCGTGAGGCGGGGGCCGACACAGCGCCGTTCATCGTGATCGAGTCCGCGCCGGAATTGCAGGGGGCCCTGAAGCAGGTGGGTGGGCGCGGCATCCTGAAAACTTCTGAACTGGGCTATGACGGCAAAGGACAGGCACGTGTTTCCTCCGATTTCGAGCTGGGGCAGGCCTGGGAAGCGCTGGGCGGCGTGCCGTGCGTGCTGGAAGGCTTGGTGAACTTCGAGCGCGAAGTGAGCCTGGCTGTGGCGCGTACCCCGGACGGACGGGTGGCTTTCGGGCCGCTGATCGAGAACGTTCACCGGAACGGAATTCTGCGCACGAGCATTTATCCCGCGAATGTTCCAGCCGGCACCGAAGAGAAAGCGCGGGAGATGGCACGGGCGGTGGCCGAACACTGGGGGCTGGAAGGGCTGATGACCCTGGAATTCTTCCAGTTGCCCAGTGGCTCTGCCGGAGAGGGACGGCTGCTGGTGAACGAGGTGGCACCCCGTGTACACAACAGTGGGCACCTGACACAGGACGGCGGGGGCGTCAGCCAGTTTGAAGCGCAGGTTCGCGCTGTGCTGGGCCTGCCTCTGACGGACTGGAAACCTCTTCACCCCTGCGCCATGGTCAATTATGTGGGTGTGGACGGCGCAGAGCCCGAATGGGAGGGCATCGATGCACTGGAAGGCACGCGCGTTCACCTGTACCACAAGGCGCACCGCCACGGGCGCAAACTGGGGCATGTGAATCTCGTCGCGCCGGATGCCGAGACCCTGCGGCAACGCCTGGAGCAGCTGGAGAAGCTGATTCCCTGACCGTCCGATACGCGAATTTCAGGTGAATGTCGCCTCATGGGGCGTCAGCTTCACCTCTCTAGGCTGGTCGATGTGAAACGTTTTCTGCTTCCCCTGCTGACGCTCTCGCTCACCGTGTCCGCGCAGGCTGCGCCTTTTACCCTGACGCTGAGCACCAGCGAGCAGAAAATCGAGAAGGGGAACGTCAGGAATTACCCGATCAGGAAAGCGTGGGTGCTGCCCGCTGACGGCATTGCCGCAAGCAAGAAGCACCATAAATTCAGTTCTCAGCTGTCCGCGAAGCTGAGCGGCATCGAGAAGCAGGTCAACGCCCGTCGGCCTCTCCCGGCGACCTTCAAGAACGTGGGCGGCACCTGGATCGCGGCGGATCAGAACGGCTGGATTTTTGACCGCGACGGCACGAAAGCCAACATCCTGAAAGCCATCAAGGCCGGGAAATCCAACGCCCAGGTGGCCTTCAAGGTGGTGAAACCTCAGCGCAGCGTGCAACTGCTGGCGCAACGGGGCGTGCTGACTTATGTGACCACCGGGCAGAGCAGTTACGCGGGCAGCCCGGCCTTCCGCGAGAAGAATATTCTGGTGGGCGCCAGCAAACTGGATAACTTCTTCATTGCACCCGGCCACGTGTTCGACTTCAACAACGAAATCGGGCAGATCGACGCCAGCACCGGGTACGTGAAGGGCTTCGTGATCAGCGGCGGCACGCTGGCCAAGGAGGACGGCGGCGGCATCTGTCAGGTCAGCACCACCATCTTCCGCGCGCTGTACAAGGCCGGGCTGCCCATCGTGGAACGCCACGACCACAGCCACCGCGTGAAGTACTACGACCCGGTGGGCTTCGAGGCCACCGTGTACGCCCCGGATCTGAACCTGAAAATGAAGAACGACACCGGCAAGTACCTGTTCGTGCAGGCCGGCTGGGACAGGAATGCCCAGACTCTGCGCTTCGACATTTTCGGCGCGAACACCGGACGCAGCGTGAGCCTGAGCAAACCCGTGATCACGAACTTCAAGGCCCCACCCAAGAAACCCACCTACATCCAGGACACGCGCGTGGCCCTGAACACCCGCCGCCTGCTGGATCAGCCCATGCAGGGCATGACCAGCGTGATGACCCGCACCATCAAGGTCAAAGGCAAGGCGGTCAGCAGCGACAAACTCAAGAGCACGTACCGGCCGTGGGCCGCCGTGTACGGCGTGAACCCGAAAGACAAGCGCCTGAAGTAAGGGGCTGGGTCAAACAGGCCATAGCGCGGATGGCGTGGGCAGCACAAAACGGGATGATACGTGGGTGACTGACGCTGACTTTCCCTTTCCTGAGCTGCCCACAGAATTTCGTACCGCCCGCCTGCTGCTGCGTGCTCCCCGCCCCGAGGACGCGCCGGCGCAGGTAGAGGCTATTAACGCCAGCCTGCCGGCGTTGCAGCCGTGGATGGCGTGGGCGCAGGAACCCCAGACCCTCGCGGACGCACAGGAGAACCTGACGCGGGCTGCCGAAGCCTATGCGAAACGCGAGAACCTGCGCCTGCTGATCTGGAACGCGGACGGCACGGAACTGATCGGCAGCAGTGGATATCACTCGCTGGAATGGGATATTCCCAAAGGGGAAATCGGATACTGGATCGCCACCGCCCACACCGGGCAAGGGTACGCGCAGGAAGTCACGCAATTCCTGACCGAGTACGCCCTGGACATGCTGGGCTGGCGGCGTATTGAAATTCGCTGCGACGCCCTCAACGAACGCAGCGCCCGCATTCCCCGACAGCTGGGATACACGCTGGATGCCTGTTTGAAGAACGACGAACGCAGCGTGAGCCACCCGAAGGAACTGCGCGACACGCTGATTTTCAGCCAGGTGAGGTGAAGGGCCCAAAAAACTCTCTGGTGGAGGCTTGTCTTTGAGACGGTTAGACCCTTGCATCTGCGGTGCGCCGGGGCTTGTTACCCTCGTGGCATGACACTTGTTTCTGCGCTGCTGGGGTTCGCCGTGGTGGCGGGCCTGATGACCATTACGCCGGGGTTGGATACGGCGCTGGTATTGCGGAGTGCCATAACCCAGGGTCGAAAAGAAGCGGTGGTGACGGCGCTGGGCATCTGTACGGGTGTATTGGTGTGGGCAGTGGCGGCGGCCGTGGGCATTTCGGCTCTGCTGACGGCGTCTGAAGCAGCTTACACGGTGCTCAAGGTCGTGGGGACGGCGTACATGCTGTGGCTGGGGTTCGGGATGCTGCGGGCGGCATTTCAGGCAAAACCTCACGATCCGGCCCCCACGCCCACCCTGCCTGTTCAGAAAACAGGTTTGCCAGAGTGTTTTCAAAGCGGTCTGCTGACCAACCTGCTGAATCCGAAAGTCGGGGCGTTCTATGTGGCGCTGCTGCCTCAGTTCATGCCAGCGGACACGCCTCACCTGCTGGCGGGCGTGCTGCTGGGCCTCGTGCATACCATCCTGGGAATACTGTGGCTGTCGCTGCTGGCCTACACCGCTCACAGGGCCAGAGCGTGGCTCAGCCGTCCAAAAACGCAACGTCTTGTGGACGGCATCGCTGGAACGGCCGTCATTGGCTTCGGATTGAAACTGGGCCTGTCGCGCCACTAACAAAAATTCTGCCCCCTCAGCGATGAAATCACTGGGAAGGGTCGAGCGAAGCGAACAGGAACAAAAAGCGTTCCGGACGTGCAGTGACCCCTCCGGCGCTCTGCCGCAGGGAGCAGGGAACAAACGGGATGCCGATGAGCTTAACCAGTCATCATCGACCCGCGGCCAGCCCCCTTCAGAACACGCCTTCCGCGAACAGTTGCCGCACGCGCTCCAGATCCATGTCGAGGCTGAGAAGCACCATCAGGAGAAGGCGGGCTTTGTGGGCGTTCAGGAAACTGGCGGGAATGGCGCCGGCCTGTACCAATGTGGCGCCGCCGCCTGCGTAGCCGTACACGGGCAGAACCGGGCCGGCGTGCGTGCGCGTGGCAATGACCACGGGTTTCTGTGTCGTCTGCACCGTTTCCTGCACCAGGGGCAGAAGTTCTGGCGGCAGGTTCCCTGTTCCCAGCGCGGCGATAACCAGGCCGTCGGCCCGCTGGGCGGCCTCGGCGTAGCCCTCCCCCTTCCAGCCGGCATAGGCATACAGAATCTCGACTCTGGCCGCCAGCTCTTTGGGGCCGAAGGTGGGGCGCGGTTCGGGTGAGGCGAAGTAACGCACGTGCGCCGCGTCCTCGACCCGGTCGATGCGGCCAATGGGGCCGGGATAGCCCCCAAAAGCGTCCACGGCGCTGGTATGGACTTTCGTGACGGTGCGCGCGTCGAAAATGTCCCCGCCGAACACCACGAGCGGGCCGCGTCCTTTCGTTTCGGGATACAGGGCGACCTGCGCGGCGTCCAGCAGGTTGCCGGGCCCGTCCCAGGAGGCTTCGGCGGCGTGGCGCATGCTGCCGGTCAGCACCACGGGAAGGTGCGGCGGCAGGGTCAGGTGCAGCAGGAAGGCTGTTTCTTCCAGCGTGTCCGTGCCGTGCGTGACGACCACACCGTCGGCGTGCGGCGCGACTTCCTCGATGAGTTGCGACACCTGGAGCATGTGCGCGGGCGTAATGTGCGGGCTAGGCAGGTTGAACGGCTGGTACTCCCTGACCGTCACGCCACTCAGGCCTGGCAGGTCTGGGGCTTCCTGTGGTGTGACGCCGGGGCCATCCGGATTGGGGCGACTGGCGATGGTTCCACCCGTGTGAACGAGTGCAAGACGCTTGGGCATACGCGCAGAGTAACGAATAAGCGGCGCAGCGTGCTTTACCCGGGAACCCTGCCCCAGTGGCATGGTTCAGGACTGCCGGACTGAGCATCTGGCTGATCGGCGGCCTCGACCAACAGCTCGTCCAGTCCGTCAGAAACCAGGAAAGGAAAACCTGCTCTAATAAGCGGCCCTTCACACGACTGACCATCATATGCTTGAAGGTCATTTGGCGCGGGGGAAGCCAGGCAGACCGTCCAACGCCCGAAACGACTCTTGCCCAGTACCAACAACGCTCCCCAGCCGGGTAGGGGGTGGAGAGAACCACAATATCCCCATCATCCTGAATCCCTCTCCCTCTTGCTACCCTCGTGGCATGACTGCTTCCGACACTCCTTTCCGCAATAAGCTGGACGCCCTGGCAAAAGCTTTAAAGACGTACCACAAGGCCTTGCTCCACTTTGCGCGGGGTGAGTACGAGTTCCTGCACGGCCCGGTGAAGAATGAATTCGAGCTGTACTCACTGGTGATGAACAACCCGGATTTTCAGTGGTTGCGCCCGCTGTCGGGCTTGATGGCCACATTGGACGATGTGCTGGACAGCAAGAACACGACCCTGACGCAGCGCAACGTGGATGACGTGAAGGGCGCACTGGGGCTGCTGTACAGCGATACGGACGCCCGGTTCGCGGATTTCCGGGCCGGCTATGCCCGCGCGAAGAGTGACCCGGCGGTGCGAGAGACTGAAGCAAAGTGGCGCGAGTTGCTGAACGGGCTGGAGGCGTAACCTTCTGAAGCGCCCGCAGGCGATCAAGCCTGACGCGCGTGGAGAAACGCAGCGAAAGCTGGCTGGGTGACGTAAAGGTTGCGGAGACGAACCATCCGTCGATGTATTTCCTACCGCCGGAAACCTTTGTGCCGAGCGTGCTATCCCGCACACGGGGTGGCAGCGTGATGAGTGGCGAGGTAACTGACTAGCCGCTTTCGGCAGGCGGGTTTTACGACAGGTGATTCATCCCGGATATGGTGGGGCCGTTCAAGGAAGAAGTGGAAACGGCAGGTGGATAAAGTCATGGAGAAAAAGTCTTGAAACTGGTGGTGGGCCTGGGCAATCCGGGCGGACAGTACGCGCAGACGCGGCACAACGTGGGCTGGCTGGTGGTGGATGAGGTCGCCCGCCGCGCCGGGGCAACCTGGCGCAAGGACGGCCCAAATGCCGAGACGTGCGAGGTCAGGTTGAGCAGCGAAAAGGTGTTGCTGGTAAAGCCGCAGACGTTCATGAACGCTTCCGGGAAAGCTGTCATCCCTTACCTTCAGTTCTACAAACTGGAGGCGGAGGCCCTGCTGGTCGTGCAGGACGACCTGGACAGTCCCTTTGGCCTGATGAAATTGCGCCCCAGTGGGCGGCACGGGGGGCAAAATGGCGTGCGGGACATTATCCGGCTGCTGGGGCACGATCAGTTCCCGCGCCTCAAGGTGGGCATCAACCGCCCCCCGGCGGGCCGCGACCCGGCGGACTGGGTGTTGAGCAAGTGGCGTGACGAGGAGAAACCCACGTTGGAAGAACTGGTGCGCCTGGGGGCGAACGCCGTGGAAGTGTGGGCAAAAGCTGGCCTGGCCGAGGCCCAGCAGCAGTTCAACAGCACGGACTTGCGGCCAAAACCCGAGCCGGCACCGAAACCCGCTGAGCCGGCGGTGGTGGAACACGACGCCGAGAGCGTCTAATTCAGAATCCACTCTCTGATCTGCGTTTCCGTGAGGTTGCTACCGCACAGGATGGTGGCGACCTTTTTCCCATTGAACTGCGGCGGGTGTGCCAGGAGAGCGGCGACCCCCGCCGCGCCGGAGGGTTCCACCAGCAATCCTGCATGCCGGTACAGGAGTTTCATGGCCTGGATGAGGTGCGCGTCGTCCACCAGCAGCACGCTGTCCACGCTGCCCTGCATGTCGGCCACCGCTTCGGGAATGGGGACGCGCACGGCGATCCCGTCGGCAATAGTGTTCACGCTCTGTGGCTGCACCAGTTGCCCGGTCTGCCAGCTTTCGCGCATGGCGCTGGCCCCGCTGGCGCTCACGCCCACGACGCGGGTGGCGGGCGAGGCGGCCTTGAACCAGCGCCCCACGCCGTTCAGCAGGGCACCGTTCCCGAGCGGGATGGTGATGGCGTCGTAAAGTCCAGCGTGCTGAAGGAGTTCCATACCTATGGTGCCGTGGCCTTCCGAGACCGCTTCCTGCCGGCCGTCCTCAATCATGAGGGCGCCAGTCTCGTGTGCAAAGGCTTGGGCGGCTTCTTTCGCGGCGTCGAAGTCATCGCCTGCCTGACGGACTTCCGCGCCCAGGAGGCGCATTCGCTCGACTTTCAGGGGGTTGGCGTTCACACTGGCAAAAATCACGATGTCGCGCCCGGCCGCGCGGCAGGCGTAGGCCATCGCCTGACCGAAATTGCCCGCGCTGCCGCACACCACCAGGCGGTGATCTCCCTGCGCCGTCAATTGCCGGATCAGGTAACTCGCGCCGCGTCCCTTGAAACTGCGAATGGGGTTGGTGAACTCCAGTTTCAAGGTGAGTTCACAGCCCAGCGCGGCGCTCAGCGGCTCGCAATTGAACTGCGGTGAATTCAGGAACACCGGGTCGATCACGCCCGCGCTCTGGCGGATGTTCTCCAGTGAAAGGCGGTGCCTGGGTCTTCCCTCCCCCACCAGTTCCGCGTGCCGCGCCATGGGTTGCAAGGCGTCTGGCCCATGTGCCCGATCCGTCATCAGAATGCCGTCCAGATGGTCGATCTCGTGTTGCAGCAGTTCCGAGAGATCCGGGGGAAGGTTGAGCCACTCGCGCCTCCGCCCCTGCTCGTCCTGATACGTGAGGCTGATGCTGGTGTGCCGCTGCACCCTTACCACCACGTTGGGAATGCTGAGGCAATCGTCCCACACCTCGAACAGTTCGTCGCTGCGCCAGGTGATGGACGGGTTGATGAGGGTCACCGGCCCCGCACCCAGATTCAGAGCGATCAGGCGTTTCAAGATGCCGATTTGAGGCGCGGCAATGGCCCGCCCGAACCCCATTCGCGCCCGGAAATCATTCAGCGCCGCGTGCAGTGCGGCCACCTCCACCGCCAGTTCTGGTTCGTTGAAACTGACCGACAGGGCCTTCTCCCGCAAGACCGGGTGAGGGACGGTCAGGATGGGCCGCAGGTCAGGCGAGGTCATGCCCGGCATTCTAGGAGGGCTGAAAAGCAGTCCCGGCGCCTGAGCCGTTTTATTCTGTCGCCGTGACGAAAACTGATTTGCGGTTGGATGTGTTGATGCAACTGTCGGATTTGCCGGGCGTGCCGGGCAACGAGGACGCTGTGCGCAAGTTCGTGCTGCGGGAACTGGAGGGCCTGGCCGACGCCGTGCAGGTGGACGCCATGGGGAACGTGATCGCCTACCGCAAGGCGACCGCCAAGGCGAAAAAAGGTCAGAAAAAAGAGCGCGTGATGATCTCGGCGCACATGGACGAGATCGGGTTCCTGGTGCGCCACGTGGACGAGAAAGGCTACCTGCGGGTGCAGCAACTGGGCGGGTTCGACACCCGCAACCTGTTTGCCCGGAACGTGACCGTGCATACGCGCAGCGGCCAGCTACCGGGGATCATGCAGCCGGGCGGCAAACCCGTACACATCGCCGGCCCCGAAGAGCGCAAGAAAATCCCGGAAGTCAGCGAATTCTTCATTGACCTGGGCCTGGACGGCGACGAGGCCAGGCGTCGGGTGCGCGTGGGTGACATGGTGACGCTGGATCAGACCGCCCGTCAGGTGGGCAATCTGGTGTGCGGCAAGGCCATGGACGACCGGGCGTGCGTGTTCATGGCGCTGGAAACCCTGCGTCTGCTGAAGAAGACCTCTTTGAAGCACGACCTGTACGTGGTCTTCAGCGTGCAGGAAGAAGTGGGCCTGCGCGGCGCGATCACGGCGGCTTATGGCGTGGAACCCACGATTGGCATCGGGCTGGACGTGACGTTGGCGGTCGACCTGCCGGCCCTGGGCGGCGGCCCGCACGAAGCGGTGACGCGCCTGGGCGACGGCATTGGCATTAAAGTCTTCGACAGCAGCATGATCAGTACCCGCTGGCTGGTCGACGACTTCTATGACCTGGCCGAGAAGAACGGCATCAAGGCCCAGCTGGAAGTGCTGCCGCTGGGCGGCACGGACGGCGGGGCCATTCAACGCAGCCGCGCCGGCGTGCCGACCCTGACCCTCAGTATCCCCACCCGGTACATTCACACCATCGTGGAAAGCGTGAACGCCGACGACGTGAAGGCTGGCGTCGACCTGCTGGTGGCGTACCTGGCGTGAAAGAGCTTATCCCCTCTCTCACCCGCTTAAGTTAAGGTTCCATAGAGGCCCCCCGCGCCACTTCTACGGTCGGGGGGCGTAGTAGTGTCCGGTATGGACTTGTTTTCCGGGATTCTCTCGTCGCTGGGGTTGTCAGGGGCGGCGGGCCTGAACGCTTACATTCCGCTGCTGATGGTGGGCGCGCTGAATCACTTTGGGGTGATGCACCTGGCCGAACCGTACAGCCTGCTCTCGGAGCCTTGGGTGATGCTGGTGGTGGGCCTGCTGGGCGTGCTGGATTTCATCGGGGACAAGATTCCGGGGGTAGATCACGCGCTGCACGTGGTGGGCGGGCTGGTAAATACGGCGGCGGGTGCCATTCTGTTCGCCTCGCAAACGGGCGTGGCGGAGATTCCCCCGGCGCTGAGCCTGGTGCTGGGGCTGGTGGTGGCGGGCGGGGTGCATGCCACGCGCACGGCGGTGCGTCCGGTCGCCACGGCGACCACGGCAGGCCTCGGAAACCCGGTGCTAAGTGCCGCCGAGGATGTGGGCAGCCTGACCCTCAGCATTCTGGCGATCTTCATTCCGATCCTGGCAGTGGTGTTCCTGGTGCTGTTCGTGGTGGCGGCCTACCGCCTGTACGTCCGGTTCAGAGGACGTCGCCCCACCCTTTGATACCGCAAAGAAAAGCCCCGCTGCGAACACGGCGGGGCTTCTTGTTGAGTGTGCTCAGGTCTGGCGGCGACGGAAAAGACCCAGGCCGCTTCCCTCCGTTGCAGGCGTGACGCTGGGGGACGTCACCTGCTCCAGTTCGTGCAGGGCGCTGCGCAGCCACTCGGGAACGTTGTCCACCAGCTGGGCCTGCGGTACCCACAGCGCACTTTTGAACATGTCTGGCTGCGGGTTCAGGATGCCGGAGCAGTATTCCGTGCCGAAGATCAGGTTCATGCGCAGGGTGGGGTGCTCGGGACGGCCACTGCGGCTGATGTGGCTGCCCACCAGCCGGAAATCCGACACGGCGATGCCCACCTGGGACAGCAGGTGGCGGCGCAGGCCCGTTTCCACCACACCCAGGCCGGGTTCGGTATCCAGCATGATGTGGCCCGGCAGGCTTTGCGGGCCGCCCGGCAACAGAAGGTGATGGGGCCGAACTAGCAGCACATTGCCCTGCTGGCGCACCAGTGCAAAGACAGCCAGACGATAGGTGGGTTTAGGCGGCAGGCTGGGCGGGATGGTCATAATTGTCCTCTGAGGCGGCGTTTTTCTGAGGGACTGAACTCAAGTCTAAAGATTAACCGTCACAATCTTCTTTCACTGTGTGCGTTCACCCGGTTCAGCGGCGCCGTGAGGACGTGGGCACGCAGCGCCGTGACGAGCTCGTAAAAGGCCGCGTCGTGCGCCGGATTTGTCCAGGCGGGCGACTGAACCAGCAGCAGCCCGGCCACCTCCTGTGGGTGCGGCCAGCTGGGGGGGCGGGCCAGGGTCACGCGCCCGAGAACATCTGCCGGCAGCAGCCCCTCAAGTTCGGTGCGCGTGCGGGCCAGGTCATAGCCTTCCGCGACGGGAAGGTGGGCGTGCCAATCGGGGTAGTGGCAGGCGTAGTTGCTGATTTTCCCGGCTTGCAGGGCCAGGCCGGCCCAGTTGCCGGGCCTGACGCGGGCGGGGTCGCCGCTGAGACTGCCCAGGTCGTGGTGCGAATCGACGTTCAGCACCGGCTGAGGGGGAAAAAAGTCCAGCCAGGCCCAGGCGTCGGCGTGACTGAGGGCCACCCAGGCGGGTACTCCAGCGTACTGCCTCAACGCCTGCCAGCCGGAATAAAGCGGAAAGTCGTGCGCCAGAGCGTCCCAGGAATCACCCTGGCGCTGACGCACGCGCCCACGCCAGGCCTCCAGGCGGTCATGGTCGCGGTCACGGGTGCCCCAGATGGGGGCGTCGAACACCAGTTCGCGCGTGCCGCTGAAGGCGTCCCAGTCCACGCTCAGCAGCACGCGGCCTCCGTTTCACGCGGCGCGTTATGCTGGGCGGGATGAAACTGCTGCTGATCGTTCCGCATCCTGATGATGAAGTGTACGGTGCGTCAGGCACCCTGATGACGTACCTGCGGGACGGACAGGCGTGCGGCCTGGTCACCCTGACGCGCGGCGAGGCGGGCCGCACGCTGGGGCTGTGCGACGGCCCCGAGGAACTGGCCCGCATGCGCGAGGTGGAGTTGCAGGCGTGCCTGGAGGTCATCGGTCTGCCGGTTCACGAGCAGCACGCTTTTCCGGACAAGTATCTGAAAGACCAGCCGCGAGAACCCCTGATGGCCGTGGCGCGTGAGGCGATGCAGCGCCACCAGCCGGAGATCGTGCTGACTTTCCCGCCGAATGGCAGCAACGGCCACCCGGATCACGTGACCACCCACCAGATCGTGAAGGCCGCGTGGGACAGCTTGCCAGCAGGTCAGCGGCCCCGCCTGTGGTATTACGCCAGCGACACGCCCCCCGAAAACGAGGCGCTGCTCTCGCAGTGGCTGCCGCCCAACACGCGGCATGACGTGAGCGCGTTCGTGACGCGCAAATTGCAGGCCATCGCCTGCCACCGTTCGCAGGCGCTGAGCACCGTGGATTTCATCCGGAAGTTTCCGCACCGAATCACCAGCGAAACGTTTTACGAAGTGCAGGGCTGACCCGCCTTCCGATGGTGCCGTGACGTTAGCGGCACAACACCGCCATGCAAACCAGTCACCAGCTGAGACGGATTTGAACACCTCTACGTGAAGTTCGGGAACCGCAACCGAATTCATCGTGGGCCGTTCAAACCCGTCTTTTTTCACTCCCGCCCGTTCGGAACAACAGAAGACAATTGCCTGCTCTTGTTCAAATTACTTCAGGGTTTTGCTGACGAGTGAATTGGTGTAGAAGTCGGTGGCCCTGGCCCCGGCAGGCAGTTTGCCCTGCTTGACCAGGGCCGCCACTGCTTTGGCCCAGTTGGTGGGGGTGCTGGCCCCCAGACCGTTCTGGGCGGTGTAGGCGCTGGTCATCAGGGGCGTGCTGGCTTTCAGGACATCCAGCGTGCCGCCGTTTTTCCCGAAGACCGACTGGGCGGTCTTGAACGCCTGAGCAGGGCTACCGACAGTGAACTTCAGGCCGCGCTGGCTGGCGCGCACGACCTGCTTCGCCAGGGTGCCGCTGAGGTTTTTCTCCAGCGTGATCAGGCCGACGCCCACCATCGGGTACGCGCCCGACAGGTCGAGCGTATTCACTTTCGTGCCTGACGCACGGAGTTGCACCACGTCGTTGTTGATGTACCCCACGGCGGCGTCCACTTTTCCGCCGCGCACGGCGTCCAGCTGCGTGTACCCGATCGAGGCCAGCTTCACGTCCCGGCCGTCCTGAAGGTTGGCTTCGTCCAGCACCGCCTGAATGGCGTGGTAACTGCTGCCGTAAGGGCCAGGAATGCCTACCGTCATGCCCTTCAGGTCAGCGGCACTTTTCAGCGCTTTGGTGCTGAACACCGTCACGGGCGACTTCTGGTACATCGCCATGACGTACTTCACGGGCGCCCCCTGGTTGCGGGCGAAAATGGCGTCCTCGGGATCGCCGACCACGAAATTCAGTTTGCCCTGCAGCAGCAGAGGCATCAGCTCGTTGATGTAGCCGTGCTGAAAATTGACGTTCAGGCCCTCGGCCTTGAAGTAGCCCAGTTTGTCGGCCACGTAAAAAGGCGTGAACTGCACGTTCGGGATGTACCCCAGACCGATGTTGACGGTGCGGGTCTGGGCACTGGCCGCCGTGACGGTCGCCAGCAGAAGGGTCAGCAGAGTGCGTTGCATGGCGCGAGTATAGGCACACCACCTGAACGGAAATTGACGGCCCCTTACGCTGCTCTGAATAACCGGACGCCCAGCCGCCGGGGCTTTTGCCAGGCCGGTCTGTGGCACCATCGACAGATGGATCTGGACTCATGGCAACCAAGGGATATTGCCCGGCGACTGGCCACGGTGGTCGCCAGCCTGATCGGCGTCACGGCCTTCCTGGCGCTTTGGCTGGGCCTTCCCACCCATTTTCTTCTGGCCATGCTCGGAGGAGGAGGCCTCGGGTTCCTCAGTTTCCTGCTGGTTCACCCGCTGCTCCGTGCCTTCTACCGGTAACCCCCGCCTGGTTCACCCTTCACGGGGCATGTCGTTTCCTGCGGCCCGGCATGAGGTAGAGTGCAGGTTACGGCTTGCGCACCGCCTGAAAGGCAGGCCCGCGTGGCAAGCATAAGGAGTGGAGTACAGATGACCAACGATGAACAGCAGCACGAGAACGTGCAGACGCCCGAAGAATTGCGCGACGTCCTGCACCAGCTTCAGGGTGAGCCCGACGAGGATGAGGTCTTGGATGCCCAGGAAGCCGCTGCGCAGGGCACCGAGCACGACGACGACGACCAGGAAGGCGAAGAAGACGAGTACATCGACGCCGACGACCTGCTGGAACTGCTGGGTGAACTGAAGGAAATGATGGAAGCGCAGGCCAAGGAAATTCGCGGTTTGCGCCGTGAAATGCGCGAAATGCGCGAGGCCGGCGGCGCAGGCGCGGCGGCGAGCGGGAGCAGCTTCCGCGGCGGTGACCGCAATGAGCGCAGCTTCGGTGGTGACCGCCAGGGCGGCTTCCGCCCGCGCGAAGACCGTGGGGGGTATCCGGGCGGCGACCGTGGCGGCTTCCGTCCCCGTGACGACCGCGGTGGTGACCGTGGCGGTTTCCGTCCGCGCGAAGACCGTGGCGGATACCAGGGTGGCGACCGCGGCAGCTTCCGTCCCCGTGACGACCGCGGTGGTGACCGTGGCGGCTTCCGTGGTGGCGACCGCAGCTTCGGTAGTGACCGCCAGGGCCAGGGCGGCGGCTTCCGTCCCCGTGAAGATCGCGGCGGCGACCGCAACGACCGCAACTTCGGTGACCGTGAATTCCGCCCGCGCGACAACGACGCTGGCAACGAGGGCGGCTTCCGTCCCCGCGCCCGCGCCGATCGTGGCTGGGGCAACCGCCGCAACGACGAGTAAAACAGCTCTGGCCTGATTCCGACCCTTGATGGCAAACCACCATCATGGGTTTCTGTTGCTGCAAAGCACACCGTTTCTGGCTGACCTGCCTGCCGGTCAACTCCGGCACATCGCTGGCGCCAACCCAGAGCCGTGTCACTTCAGACCCCTTCTCAGCCTTCCTCGTCCTGGTGGAGCGGAAGGCTTTCTTATTGTCCAGAACAGCGAAACCGGCATCACCGGAGCTGGGCTGCCAGGCGGGCACCAACAGCTTCCCAGCTCAGGCGCGCTTGGCCTCTTTTACACCGCGCCCTTTCGATCTGGCCTGCCTTAAACTGGATCATGACATCCGTTTCGGTTCGGCGGCAGTTGGTTCAGGTGGCGCGTGGGCGCAGTCCGGGCGACCTGCTGGTGCGCGGGGCACGGGTGGTGCAGCCGGCTTCGCGGGAGATTTTCGAGGCGGATGTGCTGATTGCGCAGGGCCGCGTGGCCGCGCTATTCGGGGCAGGTGAAAGGCGTGAGGCGGCGCGGGTGATCGAGGCGCGTGGGGCTTTTCTGGCCCCGGGGTTCATCGACGCCCACGTGCACATCGAGTCGAGCATGCTGACCCCGGCCGGGTTCGCGGCCGCCGTGTTGCCACACGGAACCACGGCGGTGGTGGCCGAGCCGCACGAGGTCGTGAACGTGCTGGGGCCGCGCGGGCTGGCGTGGATGCTGGAGGCCGGGCGGGCATCGGGCCTGCGGGTGTTCGCCTCGGTGCCCTCATGCGTACCGGCCAGCGAATTCGAGGGTGGCGGCGCCCGCCTGACGCCGGAGGACGTGCAGGGCATGCTGAAGCTGCCGGGCGTGCTGGGGCTGGCCGAAATGATGAACTACCCAGGCGTGCTGAATGACGACCCGGCGGTGTGGGCGGTGCTGGCCGAGGGGTTCGCGGCGGGCGGGCGGCTGGACGGCCACGCATCGGGGGTGTCTGGGCCAGAATTGATGGCTTATGCGGCCGCCGGGCTGCATTCGGATCACGAGGCGACCACGCCCGAGGAAGCGCGCCAGCGTCTCAGGGCGGGGCTGTGGCTGATGGTTCGGGAAGGATCCGCCGCCCGCAACCTGCAGGCCCTGCTGCCGGTGCTGCGCGAGCGGCCGCGCCGGGCCATGCTGGTCTGCGATGACGTGAGCGCCGACGAACTGCTGCAACTGGGCCACCTCGACCGCCTTTTACGGGTGTGCGTGCAGGGCGACCTACACCCGCTGGACGCGCTGGCGCTGGTGACCTGCAACCCGGCGGAGTACTGGGGCCAGCATGACCTGGGGCTGGTCGCGCCGGGCTATCACGCGGATTTCGTGCTGCTAGAGGACTTGCACGACTTTCGGGTGCTGGAAACCTTCGTGGGTGGGCAAGAAGCCCAGGCGGCGGGCACAACTCCGCCTCTGGCCCAGGGAGGCGTCGACCTGGGCCGCAGTTGGGCACACGCCACCTTCGAGATTCCGGCAGCGTGGCCGGTCATGCAGGTGCAGGCCGGGCAGATCACCACCGGGCGCGGCGTGGCAGGGTCCGGCGACTCGCGGCTGGTCGTGGCCGACCGCTACGGGCGCGGCGAATGGGCCGCCTGCTGGACGAGCGGTACCGGCCTGACGGGCGGCACCCTGGGCATCAGCGTGCTGCACGACGCTCACCACGCGGCCTTCCTGGGCGGAACGGACGCCGATATCCGCCGGGCCGGCCTGGAACTGGAGCGGCTGGGCGGCGGCGTGGTGGTGGTGGTCGGGGGTGAGGTGGTCGAGACCTTGCCCCTCCCCTACGCGGGCCTGATGACCGACCGGCCTCCGCTGGAGGTGGCCGCGCAGTTAGAGGCCATCACAGCGCGGCTGGCCGGCCTGGGCTGCCGACTCACGCACCCGGTCACGACCCTCAGTTTTCTGGGATTAAGTGTGATTCCTTCGCTGAAACTGACGCCCAGAGGCCTGCTGGATGTGGACGCCTGGGCGTATATGGTGCGTTAGAGCAGGTCTCCGAATTCCATCATACGTGGAACACCACTCCACCTAACTCCATTCTTCGTTCTGCTCATCTGAATTCACTCGCGCCGCTCGGACAAAAAGCACTTCGTTCTTTTGTCAAATGCCCTCATTCGCGCCGCCCCACCATTTCAGGGCGGCGGCGCCCCAGCTGAGGCCCCCGCCGAACCCGGCCAGCACAAGCTGGTCATTGTCCCTGATCTTGCCGGCCCGCACCGCTTCGGCCAGTGCCAGGGGGATGCTGGCGGCGCTGGTGTTGCCGTACTGGTCGAGGTTCACCACCGCCCTTTCCAGCGGCAGCCCGAAGCGCTGGCAGGCCGATTCGATAATACGGATGTTGGCCTGGTGCGGCACCAGCCAGTCGATCTGCTGCACGGTCAGGCCCGCTTTCCGGATGACCGCTTCAGTCATGTCGCCCATCACGCGCACGGCGAACTTGAAAACCTCGCGCCCGTTCTGCGTGAGGTAAGCGCCCATGGTCTGACCCTCAGGAAGCTGATCGTGTGCGCCGCGCAGGAACAGGCTGGGGCCGCCGGCACTGTCCGCGCCCAGCTCGAAGGCCTGCAAGCCGTACCCGGCAGGCACTTCACCCAGCACCACCGCCCCCGCACCGTCCCCGAACAGGATGGCTGTGCTGCGATCATCCTGATCCACCACGCGGCTCATGACCTCGCTGCCGATCACCAGGGCCCGGCGGGCGGTGCCGGCATGAATCAGGCCGTGTGCCACGCTGAGGGCGTACACGAACCCGCTGCACGCCACACTGACATCCAGCGCAGGCTGTCCCCGGAGGCCCACCTGCCCGGCGATCAGGGCGGCGGTGCTGGGGAACATGGCGTCGGGCGTACTGGTGGCGCACACGATCAGATCAACGCCGGCCAGGGCGTTTGGGGAAAAGGACAGCAGGTTCTTTACGGCGTTGACGCCCAGAGTCACGGCAGTTTCGTCGGGGGCAGCGTGGCGGCGCTCGCGAATGCCGCTGCGCGACACGATCCACTCGTCACTGGTGTCCAGCCGGGCGGCGTAGTGGGCGTTGGGAATGGAAGTGGCGGGCGCGTAAGCCCCAACGGCCTGAATACCGATGGCAGGAGCAGTCATGCCCTGACGCTAGCATTCCTTGAACGCCTGTTCAATGAATTCGGTTCAGCTTTGCAGGCCCCGCCGCTGCCCGCGCTTACGTCTTTGTCCTGGCAACCGCAATGGAAAAGACCGCAGATCAGGCCTCTCCGTTGTTCAGAGCCCTCTCATGCTCAAAAGAACCAACAGCAAGCCCCCCCTTTCATGAAGGAGGGGCAACGCTGTTTGAATCGGCTGGCTGTTACTCGCCGGCCTTCTCTTCTTTGCTTTCCGCGGCGGCTTCCGTCGCCGTTTCTTCTGCCGAGGTGTCGGCCTGCTGCTCGCCGTCCGTCGCCTCTTCGCCCTGCGCTTGGGCGGTTTCGGTTCCCTCGTCCTGCTGGTCAGCCTCTGCGGGCTGCGCTTCGCCGGTCAACTGGGCGATGGCCTGTGCCAGGCCCTTGTCGCGCAACATGCTGATGTAGTAGGCGTTGATGCCGTTCGGGCCGAGCTGATCGGCGAGCTGCTGGGCGGTGATGTTGTTCATCTGGGCCAGCGCGCTCATGGTCTGGTTGAATTCCTGGTCGTTCACGCGCACGTTCAGGTCTTCGGCCAGCTGCTCCAGCGCCAGGTCGCGGCGCACGCGAATCTCGGCGTTCTTGGAGAGGTTGTCCATGAAGTCGCCCAGGCGATCCTGTTCCTTCATGAAAGCCTCGTACTCGCGCCACTGCACGCCCTGACGTTTCAGGTCGTCCTTGATCTCGTCCATCATGGCGTCGCGGCGGCGATCAATCAGAGCCTGCGGAATGTCGACCTGCATGCCTTCCACCAGCTGGCTGATGAACTCCTCGCGGCGGGCGTTGTCGCCCTCCTGCTGGGCGCGGCGTTCCAGTTCGACCTTCAGGTCGCTGCGCAGCCTGTCGATGCTCTCGAAATTAAGGGTCTTGGCGAATTCGTCGTCCAGTTCCTGAAGCTTCTTGGTTTTGACATCCAGCACCGTGACCTTCACGGTGTGCGCGGGGTGCTCGTGGTCACCGTGCTGGTGCGCAGGCACATTGATCTCCACGGTGTCGCCCTTGTTTTTCCCGAGCAGGGCTTCACGCACGTGCTCTTCGGCGACATCCAGGTAAATGGGGTAGCTGCTCTCTTCGCCGTCTTCCTGAATGGTCACCTGGTCGCCCGCCTCGATGGCGCGGTCGGCGGCCTCGAAGGTGGCGTTGCGCTCCTGCAGGTCGCTCAGGGTGCGGCCCAGCACTTCATCGGTGATTTCGGGGCTGGCGGCGCTCATCTGCGCTTCTTTCCAGTTGCCCAGTTTCACTTCCGGGTACGTCTCGCCCTTGACGGTGAACTCGAACGCCTCGCCGCTCTTGAGGGGCTGCGGGTCGATGTTGGCGTCCACCAGGTTCAGCTTCAGGTCACGGGTGCTCTGGGGGTAATGCACTTGCAGCAGGCGGTCGCGCACCTGATCTTCCACGTACCCCGTTCCCACGCGGCCCTCGATGACCTTGCGGGGGGCCTTGCCGGGACGGAAGCCGGGGACGCGCACGTCGCGGGCCAAGCCGGCCCACACCTGATCGTAAGCGCGGTTCACTTCGGCGGCGGGCACGGACACTTTGTACTCAACCTTGTTGCCTTCTCTGCTGATTAACTCTGCCATGACTCTCCCATCTCGCCCGCTCTCCCAGTCTTGCCGGAGCGGGCCTGCATTGTGCTTTGTGTGTGCTCGCGCTCCCTGCACTGCCCCTGAGCGGGGCAGGAGGGGGACGCGACAGACCGCCAGGCATGATAATGCTTTTGCGCCCAGCGTGCGAGGGCCTGTCGAACCTTCCCCGCAGCAGTCCGGCGCCTTAGGCTTTCTGCCAGCGCCGCCGCATACACCAGCAAGCGCATCTGCTTCGCCGCAAGCAGACACCGCCCCTAACCGGCCCGACCCTTGCGGCCCTGCGCTGATGCCGCCAGGAGACCACAAAAAAGCCCACCGAGCAGGTGAGCTTTTCTACGTTTGGTGCGAGGAAAGGGACTTGAACCCTCACTCCCTTCGGGAACTAGATCCTAAGTCTAGTGCGTCTACCAATTCCGCCATCCCCGCACGAGTTGTTAAGGAAACACCCGGCCCGGCTTCATTGGCCTTGCCGGGTGTTTTGTTGGGGTGGCTTATGGGATTTGAACCCACGGCCTCCGCTTCCACAGAGCGGCGCTCTAACCGACTGAGCTAAAGCCACCACGTTTCTTTGCGCTTGCCCGTCTGTCGGGCCTACACAGTGTAGTGGCGGGCGGGCAGACTGTCAACGTGTCTGCCCGCCCGGCGGCGTGTCTTACTTCAGGCTCTTGAGATAGTCGTGAATGGCGTTCACCTGCTCGTCGGTGGGGGGCGCGCCGTCGAGGCCAGTCGTAGCAAAGCGCGGCATGGTGGGGGCCAGTTCCTTTTCAGGGGCCTTGCCGTGCAGCACCGCTTCCTTGAACTGGCCGGCGTCCCAGCTGGCGGTGGTGTTGAGGGCCGGGCCGATGCCGCCCCCGGCGGTGGCGCCGTGGCAGCCGGCGCAGTTACCGGCGAAGAGTGCCTGGCCGTTCACGGGCGCTGGCCCCTGACTGGCGGTCATTTCCGCGCCCGCGCCGCGCTGCACGCCACTGATGCGGTGAAAGCCGATCTGGTACGCGCCGATGCCGATCAGAGTCGCGAGGACTCCGAAGGTGGCCAGCGCCGTGACCTCCCGCCCGGAGAAGCCTTTTTCATCGCTGCTCATTGCATCCCACCTCGCTTTGCACGGTGGTGTAATAGTTGCAGCCCGGCACCAGCGAGGCGTTCTGCGTCAGGCGCATCAGCACCGGGCCGTACATCAGGGCGACCAGCGCAAAGGCGACCACCCACAGCGCCAGCAGGGGTTCGGTGGCCCGCACCAGGGGGCTGGCACCGCGCAGGCTTCTGCCGGCGGGGCTGATGGTTTCGCTGTAAGGCAGCGGCGTGGCGGCCTCGGCGTCGTCCACACGCGGCGAGAGCAGCGTGGCGAACAGCACGTAGAAGAACGACAGGCCCGCCAGCAGCAGGATGACGCCGCTGATCCCGGTCAGGGCCATGGGGATCTGCGAGTGCATGTACCCTTCCTTGTAGATGGGCAGGGCCACGGCGCTGATCAGCGCCCGGCGCGGCACCCCCAGCAGGCCTTCCCAGTGCATGCCGACGGCGAAGAACATCATGCCGATGAACCACAGCCACATGCTGGCCAGCGCAACCTTAGGCGCCACGAGGCGCTTGCCGGTGAGGTGCGGCACCAGCCAGAAGGCGATGGCCATGAAGGTCTGCGTGACAGCGGTGCCCACCGTGATGTGGAAGTGACCGGGAATCCAGGCGGTGTTGTGAATGACCGGACTGAAGGCGAAGCTGGCGGTGATGATGCCGCCCGCGCCGCCGCCGATGAAGGACACCATGGCGAGAATCTGGCCGACCACGACGGGGTCTTTCCAGGGCAGGTGCGTCAGCATGCCGAAAAGCCCGCGTCCACCGCGTGCGCGGGCGGCGTCTTCAAGCGACCCGGCGATGGAAAAGGCGGTCAGCAGGCTGGGAATGGCGACCAGGAAGGTCAGGAACATGTGGATCATCTTCCAGGTGTTGCTGATGTTGGGGTCGGCGTACTGGTGGTGAATGCCGACGGGCGTGCTGTTCAGCAGGAACATCACGAAGGTCAGGCGGGCCAGTGGCTCAGAAACGATGCGCCCGCCAGCCTGTTTGGGCAAGAAGGCGTACCAGGAGATGTAGGCGGGCAGCAGCCAGAAGTACACGATGGCGTGGCCGGTCCACCAGAAGAGGGTCTTGGCGATCAGCGGATCGACGCCGGGGCGCAGACCGAAGACCCACGGCAGCAGCACCAGCAGCGCTTCGGCCACCAGGCCCAGCGAACAGACCAGCCACATCATCCACAGGCTGACGCTCATGAAGGTGACCAGCGGCGTGACCTGGCCGGGATTCTGTTTCTTCCAGCCGACCCAGGTCAGGACGACCTGCCCGGCGACCAGCAGGCTGGCGGCCACCATGATGGTCGCGCCGACGTAAAACGCCCAGTGGCCTTCCATGGGGGGATAGAAGGTGTAGAGCAGCGTGGCCTTGTTCAGCAGCAGGGGCACGGCAGCGATCAGCAGGCCGGCGGTCATCATGATGTAGGTGCCCCAGGCGAACTTCATGTTGATGCGGGCGCCCATGTCACGGGTCGGCAGGTACAGCAGCCAGCCGCTGATGAAGAACTGCGTGAACACCAGCGCGTTCAGCACGCCGTGCAGCGAGAGGCCCTGGTAGTACGATTTCAGCAGGGCTTTCAGGATGGGGTTCTCGTAGACGTTGATGCCGGCGTAGTTAAAGGCCTGGAGCGGGCCGAGCAGCACGCCGATGAACAGCGCGATGAAGGCGGTGGCCACGTAATACTGCGTGACCTTCTTGAGGCTGGCCAGGTACGCGGCGTCCCCGATGGCGGGGGCCACGCGGGCGCGGTAGGCGTCGGGTTCCAGGGTGCGCTGCGGCGCGGGCGTGTCGTAAGGGGGAGAAACCGTCACGGGTTGCCTCCGGCGAGCGGGGTGGGGTGCTTCATGGCTGGGGGGCCTCCACGATGATCTTGTTCAGCATGTTGTGGTGCCCGGTGCCGCAGTACTCGTCACAGACGATGTTCAGCGGGCCGGGGGTCTTGAAGGTGGTGGTGAAGCTGCTGACCTGACCGGGGATCACGGACACGTTGATGTTGGTTTTTTCCACGTAATAGCCGTGTAGCACGTCGCCGGACGTGATGTGGAAGGTCACCGGCACGCCGGCCTTGACCCGGATGGTGCCCGGATCGAAGGCGAAGGCGCGGGCCACCACGAACACCGTCTGGGTGCCGTCGGCGTTGTCCACCACGCCAGGCTTGCTGAAAGGCGTGCCGGCCAGGTTCCTGGGGTCGACGCGGCCGTTCACCACGCCCTGCAGGTGGTGTCCCGCGCCGCCCTCGCCCTCGAGGCGCGGCACGGTGCCGGACACGAAACTGGCGAACACGGCCACCGCCAGCAGCACCGACATGGCGGTGGCAATGCCGAACCAGACGTTCTCGTACTTCTCCATGGTGGCGTGCGTCAGGCGTTTGACAGGCGACTGTTTAAATGGCGACTGGGTCATGCTCAGGCCCTCGCCTGTTGAATGCCCAGCACCAGCATCCAGAACGCGATGGTCACCAGCAGCAGAATGGCGATCACCATCAGCGTGCCGATGGGTTTGGGGCCGTCCTCGTGGTGGTCGTCCACGACGGGCGCCGGGGCGACCCCCTGGGCGGTGAGATCCTGATCGTTCATCCGTTGGCCTCTTGTGGGGTGCGGGCGTAATCGCGCAGCACGTCACTGACGGTCAACAGACCCACCAGTTTCCCGGCGGTGTCCACCACCGGCAGGGCGCCGACCTTGTGCTGCAGCATGGTGTAGGCGGCGTCGCGGGCGTCGCTGTCTTCACTGGTGGTCAGCACGCTGCGGCGCATCACGTCCTCCACGCTGATGGCGGCCAGGCGCGTGGTGGCTTCCCAGGGCGAGAGGGTGCTGACCTTGCTGGGCATGGCCTCGCGCAGGTCACGGTCGGTCACAATGCCTACCAGCGTTTCGCCGTCCAGCACCGGCAGGCGGCGAATGCCGCGCGACTTCATAAGGTGAGCCGCGTCCGGCAAGGGGAGTGCAGGCGCGGCGGTGACTGGTGGACGACTCATCAGTTCACGTACCATCATAGGGTTCCTCCATGCTATGAGCCTGGAATAAAGACATTACGAAGGCATTACAGGTGGCAGCTTGTCACCTCTTCAGAGCCTTTCACAACGACAGAACCTTGATCTTTCTCATGCGCGAGGGCGTCGCCAGGGTCTACTGCTGTGAGGCGGTGCTTTCTGGAGAAGCGAGGGCACGGTGGCCCACGCCCCTCTTCAGGCGGGCTGTTTCAGGTTTTCTGGGGGGTGAAAGGCAGGTGCTCGCACACCCGCTCACCGGCTTTGATGCGTTCGGCCAGCAACTCGGTGTCGTGCATGGGCGTGTCGCCGACCTCGCTGGCCAGAAAGTGACGGTACCGCCGGTAATGCTCGATGGCCGCGAAGCGGTCACGGGTCATCGACAGGCAGGCCATCAGCCGCTGGTGGTGATCTTCCCCGATCAGCGGATCACTCTGCGCGGCCTTGACCAGCGCCTGCGCGGCCAGCGGGCACTCGCGCGCGGCACAGTGCAATTCCGAGAGGGTCAGGTAGCCCTCCACCACGGCCGCGCGGTGCTGGGCGCGGCCCTGCTCGACCCACTCGCCTTGAAGGTGAGGCAGGTACTCGCCGTCTGCGCTGGCCAGTGCCTGACGCAGCAGCTCCTCGCGTTCGCGCAGCGTTTCCGATTGCCTGGAGGCCCGCAATGCCTGGTGCAGGCGGTAGGTATCACTGGCCTCCAGCAGCTCGGGATGCAGGCAGTAACGCCCGCCCTGTTCGGTCACGGCGTCCGGCCACTCCAGCGCCGCGCGCAAGCGGTGCAGCGCCACCCGGAAGCGGTTGGCGGCGGCGGTGTTGTCCTCCAGGCCCCACAGCTGCGACAGGATATCGTGCCGGTAACGGCCCTCCGGGAAAGCGTGCAGGAACCACAGCAATTCCTCGGCGCTGCGGGCGGCCCACACCACACTCCGGCCATCCAGCAGCACGTCCGCCTGCCCGAGGGAGCGCAGGATGTATCGCCCCGCGCCTGACATCACCACGTCTTGCGTTACCGTGCCCGTCATGGGGCTATTGTGCCGCACTTCACCTGGAGAAGTGTCCTGCACCGCGAATGCAGGCCACCATTCGCGAGTTCATGCCCGGCCCGGTGGAGGCGCAGGGCCGTGTGCCGGACGAACTGCTGCGCCGCTACGAAGGCACCGGCGAAATCCAGACGGTGATTATTGCCGGGGACTTGCTGAAGTGAGCCACCAGCGCAGAAAAGCCGGCAACCGCGCCCGCCAGGCTTCCTCGTCGTGCCAGTGGCCTTCGCCGATGGTGACCTGAACCTCCTGCACTTTGGGCCGCAGGGTTTCAGCGAGTTCATAGGTAAGCTGCACGGTTTCGGCGGCTTCCTGCGCGGTACGGCCCTCGTGGTCACCCATGTCCACCCACACGCGGGCCTTCGGGTCGGTGCGGCGCGCCATCCAGCGCAGCAATTCAAAGTCGGCAGGCCAGATGGCGGGGCTGAATACGCCCCAGGTGCCGTACTCGCCGGGGTCACGCAGGCCGGCATACAGGGTAATCAGGCCGCCGAAGGACGACCCGGCCAGGGCGGTGTGCGTGGGCGGCCCGAAACGGCGCTCCAGTTCGGGCTTCAGGCCATCGCGCAGCCAGTCGAGGTACTCGTCCGCGCCGGGGTTGAAGGCGTTCATCTCGAACGGGAACGGGACGTAACGGCGGCTGCGTTCGTCGTTCACGGGCAGCGCGGCAATCCGGAAGGGATGGCCCTCCCCGGCCAGCATGCTGGCTGCGCCGCCGGCGTCCCAGCTGGATCCGGCGAAGGTGGGGCCCTCGTCGAACACGTTCTGACCGTCGTGCAGGATCAGCAGCGGCAACTCGTCCGGGGTGCCTTCGGGCCACCACAGCCGCACCAGCTGTTCCCCCCAGGGAGCGGCCAGCGCAAATTCCGCACGCGGTGGGCTGGAACGTGGCGGTCGGCCTCTCCCCTGCCGGTCGTCCTGCCAGCCGGCCAGCGAGAGGGTGACCATCTGCCTGTCCGCGTGAATCACCGCCTTGTGGGCAGGGGCGCGGCCTCCCCAGGCGTCTCCTTCCTCGGTCACGCAGCCGTCTGTGCCGAGGAGGCGAACCTTCACGCCAAGCAGCGAACCCACGGGAAGGTCGGCGATGAGCACCGCCCCCTGTGTCTCGCGCTGGAAGGCCCAACCTTGCGGATCACTGCTCCAGCCCCGGTGGTCGCCCGTCAGGAAAAGTGTCCCGGCGGGCGTGCCGGGCGGCAACTCGGGAATCACGAAGCGCACAGCCGTAGCCGTCATGGCCGGGCGGTCATTTCTGCTGGCCAGCGTATTCCTGCCGACCCACCTCGTCCAGCGTACGGAAATCCTCATCGCTGAGGATCAGCCCGGCGGCGGCGGTGTTCTCCTCCAGGTGCTTGACCTTGCCCGTGCCAGGAATGGGCAGCATCACCGGGCTGCGCCTGAGCAGCCACGCCAGGGCCACCTGCGACGGCGTGGCGTTCAGGCGCTGCGCCAGGGCGACCAGCACGCTGCCCTCGCGGGCCAGCCCGCCCGCCGCCAGCGGATACCACGGAATAAAGCCGATGTTCTCACGCTGGCAGTAGTCCAGCACGTCCTCGGACTTGCGGTTCACCAGGTTGTACAGGTTCTGCACCGTCGCCACCGGGAACACCTGCCGGGCCGCCTGAATTTCCTCGACGTTCACCTCGCTGAGGCCGGCGTGGCGAATCACGCCGTCGTCCATCAGCTTGCGGATGGCATCGAACTGCTCGTCACGCGGCACTTTCGGGTCGATGCGGTGCAGTTGCCACAGGTCGATGACCTCCACGCCCAGGCGGCGGCGGGAAATGTATGCCTGCTGAATCAGGTACTCCGGGCGCCCGCACGGCGGCCACACGTTCGGGCCGGTGCGCGTCAGACCGCCCTTGGTGGCGATGACCACCTGATCGTAGGGGTGCAGCGCCTCGCGGATCAGTTCCTCGCTGACCGCCGGGCCGTAACTGTCGGCCGTGTCGATCAGGTCGATGTTCAGCTCCGGCACGCGCCTGAGCGTCTGCAAGCACGCCTCGCGGTCGGCTGGGTCACCCCACACGCCGTCCCCGGTCACGCGCATGGCCCCGAAGCCCAGGCGGTTGACGCTCAGGTCACCGCCAATTTTGAACGTGCCGCTCAAAGCTGCATTGGGCGTTGCCTTCTGTTCGCTGGTCATGCCGACAGGGTAGTGGGAGGCGGTGAATGATCCGTGGTGAAAAAGCTTAATCAAAACCTCAATGTTTACTGAACATGACCCAGCGAAGCAGTACAGATTCTGGAGCAAGCGGGCATGTGGCGCCCTGACATTCCTTTTTCACTCGCTGTCGATGACCACCTTATACAACCCTCAATGCAGCGGCACGTGCCCCGGAAAGCCCAGCAGGTAATCGAGCAGGTCGCCCACCATGGCAGACGCGGTGACCATGCCGCCCGCGCCGCCCCCGGCGAAGATCAGGGAACCGCATTCCTCACCCTCGTACACCATGGCGTTGCGGCTGGCCCCGGCGGTGCACAGCGCATGGGTTTCGGGCAGGCGCCTGGGAGCCACGGTCGCCTTCCAGCCGCCCTGCCCTTGACTACTGGCGCTGCGTTCCAGTTCGGCCACGAGTTTGTACTTCTCGCCATTCTGGCGGGCGTCCTGAATGTCCGCCAGGGTCAGGTGCTCGATGCCGGTCACGTCCACGGCGCGGTAAGGGAAGTTGCCGTCGGCGCAGAAGCGGGCCATGACAGTCAATTTGTGCGCGGTATCGAATCCCCCCACATCCAGGGTGGGCGGGTCTTCGGCGTACCCCAGGGCCTGCGCTTCGGCCAGGGCCTGCGCGTACTCCTTGCCCTGCTCCATCTGCGTCAGGATGTAATTGCAGGTGCCGTTCAGCACGGCTTGCAGGCGCACGAAGGTGCTGGCGCGCAGGACGGTGCTCATGGGGCCGATGACGGGTGTGCCGGCCATCACGGACGCTTCGTAGTACAGGTTGCCGTCGA
Source organism: Deinococcus fonticola (assembly GCF_004634215.1). Taxonomy (NCBI): domain Bacteria; kingdom Thermotogati; phylum Deinococcota; class Deinococci; order Deinococcales; family Deinococcaceae; genus Deinococcus; species Deinococcus fonticola. Next base: position 28,133 of record NZ_SMMH01000013.1, read on the forward strand.
GGGCATACTCGCGCAGAACGTCCCAGCGCTCGGCCAGCAGCGCCTTGTTGGCCGTGATGACGCTGCGGTGCGACCGCAGGTACGGGTGCAGAATTTCCAGCGGACGGTCGATGCCGCCCATCGCCTCGATCACCACGCCGCATTCCTGCAGGAAATCACAGGTGTCGGTGACCCGGATGCCGCTGGGGATGTTGCGTTTCTTGTTCACGTCGCGCACAAGCACGCCCGCCACTTCCACGTTCACGCCGATGTCGTCGAAAATATGCTTGCGCCGCTCAATCAGGTTCAGGACGTCCTGCCCCACGGTGCCACTGCCCAGCACGCCCACGGTCACGGTCTTCATGCGCTTCAGAGTAACGGCCGGCCGGGCCGGGAAAGCCGAAAGGTACAGCTTGCGAGGACGCTGAACAGGTGAAGCCTGCTGGTTTGCGGGTAAGTGACGCGCCCGGTTGTGCTAAACCTGCCCTGTCATGCTGGGCCGCTTGCTGCTTTCTCCACCGGCGTGCCGGGACATAGGGCGGGTACGGGCGCGGTGGGGTGGCCGCACGGTGCTGGTCACAGGCGCGTCGGCGGGCATTGGGCGTGAAGTCGCGTGGCTGCTGGGCCTTGCGGGAGCGCGGGTGCTGCTGCTGGCGCGCAGTAAGGCGGAATTGCAGCAGGTCGCCCACCAGATCAGGGCGCATGGGGGTGAGGCGGAAGTGCTTGTCGCTGACCTGTCGAAGCCAGATCAAGTGGAGGCGGCCATCAACGACATCAAAGCCAACCACGCGCGGCTCGACGCGGTGGTCAGCAATGCGGGGCGTTCTATTCGCCGCTCCGCCTTCAAGGCCGCCGAGAAGCGCGACCTGGAGCGTTCCCTGGCGGTCAATTTCACTGGCCCGGCGGCGCTGCTGCTGGGGCTGCTGCCGCTGTACCAACCGGGGACGGTGCTGGTGAATGTGTCCACCGTGTCCGCCAGACCACCCGCCGGGCCGCGCTGGGGAGCGTATCAGGGCAGCAAGGCAGGGTTTGACGTGTGGTTTCAGGCTCTGGGGGCAGAAATTCAGGTCTCCGGTGTGCGCTGCACCAGCGTCTACCTGCCGCTGACGCGAACACGCATGAGTGCGCCCACGTACCACCCTTCTACCCCAGCCCTGAGCGCACCGGAGGCGGCAGAATCCGTGTTGTACGCCCTGGTGCGCCCGGTCACGCGGGTGGCTCCGTGGTGGTTGGGGGGCAGGAACTGGCCGCGCTGGTGTTCCCTGGCCTGTTCCGACGCCTGTTCGGTCTGGTGGCCCGCTGGGACAAGTACAGGGAAAAAACGTGAGTCAGGCGGTCACTTTCCGCGACTGGCAACAGCTCTGGCGAGTGCTGACGGACACCGGCGCCTTCGGCCCACAACCCCTGAGAGGCGCGGGGCAACTCCTGAGGTCTCTGGCCCAGCATGGCCCGACGCCTTACGCGCTGGTGGCCTGGCACGCCCTGAAAGGAACGCAGATTACGGCCGTCGATGCCCACGACGGCGTGCTGACCTACCGCGAACTGCAATGCGCCGCCGACGCGCTGGCCGGCGAACTGCGCTTCCTCCTGACTCCAGGAGCGCGGGTAGGGCTGCTGGGGCGCGGAGGAACGCGCTGGCTGGTGGGTTTGCTGGCCGCCACGCGCCTGGGGGCAGACGTGGTGTTGCTCAATACCCTGCACAGTCCTGCCGAGTGGGCCGAACAGGTGCAAGAGCTGCATCTCAGCGCGGTCTTGCACGAACCCGCTTACTGCACCGGGCTGCGTTCCTGCCCGCACAGCGCCGCGCTGGTGAACCTTTCCCTCACCGAGACACGGCAGTCCCCTCTCCCAGGGCGTCCAGGATTCGGGGCGGTGACGCTCCTCACGTCCGGCAGTACGGGAACGCCCAGGGCCATCAAGCGCCACACCGGATTGAAGCACGCCCAGGCGGTGTTGCCTGCCACGGATTTCCTGTCGCGCCTGAGCGTGAAAGCCGGTGAACGCGTCTGGCTCCCGCCCCCGCTGTTTCACGGGCAGGGTTTAAGTGCACTGATGCTCACGCTGGGGTTCGGTGGCACGCTGGTGCTTGGCCCGGAACCGCAGCCGGAGGCACTGCAGGAAAGTCTGAGGCGCACTTCGCCGCACTGGATCATCGTGGTGCCCACTGTGCTGCGCCGGCTTCTGGACGGCCTGGACACCTCTGTGACGCTGCCCAGCTTGCGGGGTGTGGTGAGCGGTTCGGCGCCCCTCTCTCCGGCCCTGGCCCAGGAGGCTTTACAGGCCTTCGACGGGCGGCTGTTCAACCTGTACGGCACGACCGAAACCGGGCCTCTCTGTCTCGCCACACCCGCCGATTTCCAGCAGCGACTGGAAACGGTAGGAAGCGTTCTGAACGGCGTGCATGTCAATCTACAGGGCGGGACAGTGAATGTCCGCAGCCCGTTCCTGGCCGTGCCAGACAGCTGCTGGAATACAGGAGATCTGGCCGAGTGGAATGACAGCGGCCACCTGCGCCTGCTGGGCCGGGCGGATGACCGCTTCATCTGCGGTGGCGAGAATATCGACCCGCTCGCGCTGGAAAGGCGTATAGAGGCGCTGCCGGGGGTGCTGGAATGCGCCGTGTGGGGTGAACCCGATGAAGAGTACGGTCAGGTGGTTCACGCTTTGATTGTGCCCGCAGATAAAAACAGCACCATTCAGCCCTTGCACGCCGCCCTGAGCAGCGCCCTGCCGCGCACGTTTCGCCCGCGCTCCATCACGCTCTGTCCAGATTTACCGCGCAACGCCGCTGGAAAACTGGTCAGGCGTCACCTGCCCGAGTGGCGGGATCAGTTCGCCGCTGCTGACCAGCATTGAGCCCAGGCGAGCTTTCCCACTCACCACTAACTCCTTCTCGCTTCGGCGTTACCCTGAAGCCATGCGGCAGAACATCAGCGGTTCATCTCCCTGGGAGGCGAAGGTCGGTTACTCGCGGGCGGTGCGCGTGGGGAATATGGTGCAGGTGGCGGGAACCACGGCCACGCGGGAGGGCCGGGTGGTGGGCGTTGGGGACGCTTACCTGCAGACGAAGGTGGCGCTGGAGATTATTCGCGGTGCACTGGAAGAGGCCGGGGCGCGGCTGGAGGACGTCGTGCGAACGCGAATGTTCGTGACTGACATCACCCGCTGGGAGGAGGTCGGTCGGGCGCACGGCGAAGTATTCGGTGACATTCGCCCGGCGGCGACGATGGTGCAAGTGGCGGCCCTGATCGACCCGCAGCATCTGGTGGAAATCGAGGCGGAGGCGATTCTTACATGAGCGCATGGCCTGCTCGGGTGCCGCAACTGGGCCTGGGGCTGGCGGCGCTGGGCCGGCCGGGGTACATCAACCTGGGGCACGGCGCTGATATGGGCACTAACCTGGGCGCCGACAGGAGCGTGGAGGCCATGCGCCGTCACGCCTGGGAAGTGCTGGATGCCGCCTGGGCGGGTGGAGTGCGTTACTTCGATGCGGCCCGCAGTTACGGCCTGGCCGAGGAATTCCTGGGCGGCTGGTTAAAAGAACGCGGGCATGAGGCGCTGGTGGGCAGCAAGTGGGGCTACACCTACGTGGCAGGGTGGCGTCCGGACGCGCAGACGCACGAAGTCAAAAGTCACGACCTGGCAACGTTACAGCGGCAGTGGCCGGAAACCCTGGCGGCCCTGGGGCGCCAGCCGGACTTTTACCTGATTCACTCCGCGACCCTGGAGACGGGCGTGCTGGGAAATGAGCAGGTGCTGGGCAGGCTGGCTGAACTGGCAGCGCAGGGCGTGCGGGTGGGCCTCTCCACCAGTGGGCCGGGGCAGGCGCAGACCCTGCGCCAGGCCATGAAGGTGCGCATCGACGGCGTGAACCCGCTGAGCGTGGTGCAGGCGACGTGGAATCTGCTGGAACCCTCGGCGGGAGAACTGCTGGCCGAGGCGCATGCGGCGGGCTGGACCGTGGTGGTGAAAGAAGCGGTGGCGAACGGGCGACTGACCTCTCACGGATTGACGGGCAAGGGGGATGTTCCACAACCCCTGGCAGACGTGGCTGCCGAGTTGAGCGTTACGCCGGACGCTGTCGCGCTGGCCGCCGCCTTGCAGCAACCCTGGGCCGATGTCGTGCTGAGCGGAGCGACCACCCCGGCGCAGCTAGGCAGCAACCTGAACTCCCTGGCCTTACACGTCCATTTGCCGGCTCTGGCCGCACTGGCGCAAAGCCCGGAAAAGTACTGGCAGGAACGCTCGGCTTTGCCCTGGAACTGAGGATTTCCAAGTTAACCTTCAGGGCAAACAAGGGGCGGAAACATTCGGAATGTCGGCTTTGATGAATTTAACGCGGTTCTGCCGACCTGCTCGTCGTGCCCGTGGGCACTTCCGCCAGCGTCTGTAAAGCGGGCCGCAGAGCCGGCAGTTCCACGCGGGCGGTGTGCCACACCAGCGCCGGGTCGATGCCGAAGTAATCGTGCGCCACCAGGTTGCGGATGTCGCGCAGGTACGCCCACGGCACCTGCGGATTCCTGTCCTGCACACTCTGCGGAATGAACTTCGTGGTTTCGCCCAGCCGCGTCAGGTTGTGCAGCACGGCGTCCTGCGTGCGCTCGTCGCGCAGGAAGGTCGTCAGGGACAGCTCGGCGGTGTACGCGGCAATCCGGTCAAGGGCATCAAGCAGGTCGAAGACGCGCCAGCGCCAGCGTTTCTCGCGGTGAGCCTCGCGGACGGACAGCGGAAGCAGCATGACATCCACGGCGTCCTCCAGAATCTCGCCGCGCAGCGGGGGCTTCAGGGCGGCCGGCGTCATCACGTCCACCCGGCGTTTCAGGAGGTCTTCCATGACGGCCTTGACGCGCATCAGGTCGAGCAGGCCCACCTGGGCACCGGGGTGAAAATCCACCAGCAGATCGATGTCGGAGGTCTCGCCCGCCTCGCCGCGGGCCACCGAACCGAACACCCGCACCCGGGCGACGCCCAGTGCCTGCCACTGCGCCGCACCCTGCCGGATGATCCGGGCCACACTGGACAGGCGCACATCGGGAAAAAGGGGCAGGGTCACGGGCGAAGTGTAGAGCATTTGCCAAAAGAAGGCCGTGCTTTTTAGTCGAGTAGAGCGAGTGAATTTAGATGAGCAGGACGAAGAAGGGAGTCATGCGGGGTGCCCTTCCACATATGAAGGAATTCGGAGAACTGCTCTAGAGTGCGGCCGCCAGAAAAGAAGACCAGAAAAGAAAAAGCGGTGGGATCACGTGACCCCACCAACTTCCGGATTCAGTTGAACTGCCGGCGGCTCAACTCCACTGCCACACCACGGGTTCATATTCGTACCCGCCTTCCTTGAGGGCGCGGAGGTGACCGATGCCGTGAAAGGGGAAGTGGTAGCCCGTCACCCACATTTTCTCCGCCGCGGCCATGGGGAAGATTCTGGCGCGGGTGGCCGCGGCCTGCGGGCCATCGGTATCGAAGCCGAGGTAAGCGCCAGGATGTTTAAGGCTCAGCAGAAAGTGCCCGGCCGCGTCCCCGAACACCATCAGTTTCTCGTTGCCACTGACGGCCTGTACGCTCATGTGCCCGGGGGTATGACCGGGCGTCAGCAGGGCGCTCAGGCCCGGAACGATCTCGGCTCCGTCGTCCAGCAGCGTGAACTGATCCTTCAGGGCGATCAGGTTGTTCTTCACGGCGTCGTTCGGCTGAGCCTGCGTCGTCCAGTACGTGAAGTCTGCACGGCCCATGACGTGCCTGGCCCGGCTGAAGGTGGGCTTGCCGCCCTGGGTCAGGCCACCGATGTGATCCCCGTGCCCGTGGGTGATGAACACCGTGTCGATGCTGTCCACGGCGATGCCGGCGCGGCGCAGGTTAGCTTGCAACTGTCCGGCCTCGCCCCCGCGCCCGGTATCGATCAGCACGCGGTTTTTGCCGGTGTCGATGACCACGGGGTTGAAGTGGTTCACGGTGTTCGTGGCGGCCACACTGTACTCGGCGAGGGTGGCGGCGAACTGCGCCTGCATGTCCTCGTTCTTGCCCCAGGTGGGCAGCACGGCGGCCAGCGGCGCGGTGCCGTCACTGACCAGCGTCAGGGTCAGCTCACCGATCTTCTGGCGGTAAAAGCCGTTGCCGTTCAGGGTGCCAGCCTGGGCCGCCGGCGCAGCCTGACTCGACGGTGCTTGATTCGACTGTGCTTGACTCGATTGCGCCTGAGCCACCGGGGCGGCCGCGGCGGCCAGTCCGGCAGCGCCGATCAGGCGCAGGGTATCGCGGCGGTTCAGGGCGGGAAAAGGTTTCTGGTCGGTCATGGGATGGCCTCCTGGGGGTGAAGTCGTTTGATGTTAAGACTGAGCTTAAACGGTTGCTGCCCCGTCATCACTCCTCATGAAGCGCGACTTAAGGGCGTATGCTGCCCCCGATGATCGTCGCCGTGGGCCATGACCTGATCGAAATAGAGCGCATTCGGCGCATGCTGGAGCGCGAAGGCCAGCGCGCCCGCAAGCTTTTCACGGCTACGGAACTGGCGTACTGCGCCCGCCTGCAAGACCCAGCGCCCAGCCTGGCCGCCCGCTTCGCCGCCAAGGAAGCCTTCCAGAAGGTGTGGCCGCGCCCGCACCGCTGGCAGGACGTGTGGGTGATCCGCGAGGAAACCCCGGACGGCCCTTTTCCCTTTGCCCGCCCACGCCTGGGGTTCGCGCCTCACATCGCGCAGGAAATGAAAGAGTGCGGCTGGGTGGCCCACTTGACCCTCACGCACACCAAGGAACACGCCTCAGCGGTGGTCGTGCTGGAAAGTACCCGGCTGGACTAGCGTTTCAACTGCTGCAAGATCACCGGGTCAGTGATGCCCGTGTCGTCGGCCAACAGGAAGGCCTTACTCAGCACCAGTGACAGCACGCGGTCGCCATCGAAATTCACGTCCGGGCCGTCATTCTTCCCGCCGGGGCTGCTTCTGTCAGGCACGATGCACAGGTACTGGTCATTGGGTTCCATCAGGATGTTGCTGCTTCCCAGATGAATTTTGTACGCTCGCACGTCCCCGCGTACCCGCAGGAATTTCCCGTCCAGTTCCAGCCGGTCTTTGATGTTCAGGCGCGGAATCAGGCGTTTCAGATACTCGGCGCGGGTTTTCGCGGTTTCGTTCAGTTCCCCGAAACTGTAGCTGTGCCAGTACTCGCGGAACCGCCCGCCCGGGCCGCCATCCTGCCACGTGGGGTCGTTCCCGACACTCGCCACGCCCACGAACAGGTCGACGTCCCGCAGAATCTCGGACAGCACCAGCGGCGGAATATCTGCCAAGACCAGGGGGTTCACGGGTTGCTGCGTCTGGTTGACCCACATGCTGTACCCGCCTCCCCCAGCGTGCGCGTGGTTTTCCGGCGCATCTATAGGGTAGAAGCGCACCTGATCGGTGGTCACGCGCAGGTACGTGCCGCTCTCGGTGGTGTCCGTGCCGTAATCTTCACCAATCCCTTCAATCCAGTACTCGGCCCGCAACCCGTAGGCGGGCAGGTCACGCATGGCGGGCGGGTAACTGTCGTCCACCATCAGGCGCAGTTTGTTGCGCCAGCCACGCAGGGCCGCCAGTTGATTGAACTGGTGCTGCTTCAAAATGTGGCCCGCGAAGCGGTTGCTGTAGGTGTTCGTGCGCCGCTCGGCGTCGGTTAGGACGCACACTTCCCGCCACGCCTGCTTAAAAGGCTGCCGAACCTGCAATTCCTCCAGCCGGTCGCGCCACGCCAGGACTTCCTCGACGGTACGCCCAATCGGGTGCCAGAGCTTGATGACGGACTCCGGCTGGACGGCCACGGGTTCGCCGTTCAGGTCACGCAGGTCACCGTCGGCCCAGAACGCGGGAACGCCGTCCACCAGCCAGATCAAGCGCCGCGCCACCGTTCCGGCCAGTGGGTGGTTCAGGTAACGTTCCAGCCAGCTTTCCCCCCGCCACTCGCGGGGTTGGATCATCAGGCTGTCCAGGCGTTGCGCCAGGGCGGACGCGGCCTGTTCCGCCTCCTTCTGCGCGACCTTCAGTTCCTTCAAGTCGTCGGCAAAGTCCTTTTTCACGGCGGCGGGCACGCTTTTCAACACCTTTCCGCCCTTGCTGAAGGTCAGTTTCGCGCCGTCCGCATCCACGCTCAGGCGGGCCTCGGCGTCGCCCAGCACCTCCACCCGTTCGCCCACCGTCTGCATACCCAGGGTGGGCACGCCCATGTCCAGCAACTCGTCCGGGCTGATGTTCAGGCGCTTCGAGACGACCTCCAGCGCCTTCTGCACTTCCTTCAGTGTTCCCTTGAAGGTCACCGTGGTACTGAGCCGCGCCAGGGCGGACAGGGCCACTTCACTGTCGATCTGCCCCAGCGCGTACACCGCCGCGTTCGCCACTTTCGGTTCGCGCGGCCCTACACCCGGCACTTTCTTCAACGCGGACTCCACCACGCCCGGCAGCAACCGCGTCAGGGCCGAGTCCGCCACCAGCGGCACCATCCACAACAAACCCTTCAGCGACAGGGCATTGAAGTTATCCAGCACCAAGTTTGGGTCAGGGCCGTACTGGGCAGGTTGAAGGGCAAACGTGCGCGGCCTGGACAGGAGCGGCAGACTAACCGCGAGCACCGCCCGAAAGTTCCCCGCGCCCACCGCGTCAAGGTGCTTCTGGGCTTCCTTGAGCCACTTCGCCGAGGGTTTCCCTGCCGAGGCGGAACGCGCAAAGGCCGCCAGCGCAGGCCACGGCGCACGCTCCGCGTCGGGCAAGGCGTCCAGTTTGGCAAGGAATGCATCCGACCACGCCTCACCGGGGTTGAGTTCGGGGCGCATGGGAAGCCCAGTCATGGCTTCCCCATACTTTGATAGCCGGATAACAGTGAGTGCCTTCGGCGAAATTTCTCCTTGCACGGCTCTCTGATTCAGTTTCTCCTGAAGGGCCAGCGTGGAGGGATCGACTTCCCACTTGCCGGCTCTCCACTGCGCGGCGTATGACAAAAATGGACTTCCACGCATGGACACGATCTGGTCAAACTGCTCCCATTCTTTCCCGCCCTCTAATGTGCCAAGGAGGGAATGAATGATCCCGATGTGATGGCTGAATTTATGATTGAGCGCCGCTGTGGAATCAGTCAGAGACTGATCGTCAAGCGCCATGGTCAGCAGATGGCGTCTGGCCCCGGCAGGCAACCGAGAGATAACCTCACAGAATTCTGCGTTCCAGGAGGGAGCCGAGGTTCTGTCGGCGTACGCGGTCAGTCGCGACCAGACTTCCTCGGCCTGAGCCACCGGGCTGTTTTGCGTCACCTCGTCTGTCTGAAGCCGCCTGATTTCGCTTATGTAGTCCGCCAGTTCCTGCGCTGCCTCTGACCAGCGTTCAGCAAGGCCAGCGTACATGCGTAGGAGTTGCACTCGTTCGTCTATTTTTCCAGAGGTTGAGTTGTAGAAGATGCTTGCCACGACAGCCTGCTTCTGGTTGGTAGCCCATTGGACAGCCGCCAGCATCTCCCAACTCGTAGCGAAGGCCGGAGCATGAAAAAGCCACTTTGCCAGTTGGCCACAATGACTGGGAGTGCGACTGGCAAAGAAATCTTTGATGAAGTTCCTTGCGGCCAAAGCGTCATCCGGCTGCAATTTATGCAGGAGGTAATTGAAGGTGTGGCCGATATTGCTGGAGCCATTCCCCGCTTCCAGTGCCTCTTCCACGGCGTCTAGAAAATCCTGAAGGGTGGGGTGCTGTGGAAAGGTCATCTCTACCCCCCCACCAGTGGCACGAGTTTCAGGAACGTGACTTCCAGCGGTTCGCCCAGCCTTAACGTCACCGTTTCGTCTAATTCATCGGCTTGCTCATCTCCGACGAGGACGATGATTCCGTTGCGTTGGAAAGCTTCCTGTGCTCTGGCGTACTGTTTTTCCCAGTCGATTTTGCGGTGGTGGGGCGTGGTGGGGATGTTGAGTTGGCGTTCCATGCCTTCGGGGGTGACGAGGCCCCGGAAGCGTTGCCCGTTACTGGCGTTGTATTCGGTGCATTCCTCGTACACGCGGCGGCGGATGAGTTCGCGGATGGTGACGGTTTCGCTGTCGAAGTCAAGCTGGCGGGCGGGGATAGGCTTCAGGCCGGTGGTGGTTTCGTCAAGGAGCTGAACGGTGTATGGCATAGGTGAACCCTCCTGATTATGTTTACAGCATAACATATTAGGGTGCAGGTTACATTCGTTTGGCCTGTGCCGCCCATCAACCGCATAGATGGCCTGCTGATTTACGGCCCCGCCTGCTCCGCGAGGGGTTTGCCATCACGGCCCAGCACCCGAAAGTCGTACGCCTGATGGCTCAGGTTCTGCCAGTTGACATTCTGGTTCTTGCAGGCGTCCGGGAATTCCATTTCGGTGCGGGAGGGGTAGCGGTGCTCCAGGCTGTCCTGGCGGTACTGTTCGAGGGTGCGGGCCAGTTCCAGGGCGCAGTTCTGCGCGGCGGCCCGAACAGTCACGGTGGTCACCGCGTCCACCGTCAAGGTGTGCGGCCTCTCGGCCCGCAGGGCCTTGACTTCCGCTTCCAGCGCAGCGACCCGCCTCCCGAGTTCGGCGTTCTGCTGCCGCGCCTGCTGATCCTGACACGCGCACAGCAGGGCAGGCAAGAACAGCAGCAGGGCAGTACGCGGAGTCATTGATGGGCAGCGTACCGCCCGTGGCTGTGGCCTTCCTGAATCGTTACTTGAGGAACTGAAATCAGGAAGAGTTGGTGGAATGAAACCTTTCCACAGCAGGCAAGCTCAGGAAGATCAGACAGACGGACACCTCCGAACTCAAGCGTCAGGCTGCCCAGGCGGCGTGCGACTTCGAAATCAGCAATTTGGCGCTCTACCGCTGGCGAATTCAAGCTCAGAAAATTGGCCAGGCTGCTGTTGCCCTGCCTGACCTCAACGGCACTAAACCGATTCGCCTCCAGTCCAGTTTTACCGCTCCAACACACTGACAATCTCGACATGGCTGGTCTGGGGATAGAAGTCATGCGGGGTGACAGTACCCAGTTTCCAGCCGTAACGGGCGAGTTCACCCACGTCCCTGGCCCAGGTGGCGGGGTCGCAGGAGATGTAGACGAGGCGGTCGGCGGTGCTGTGCTGAATGTGTTGGCGGGCGGCTTCGTCCAGCCCGGCGCGCGGCGGGTCGACGACGATCACGTCCGCGCCCATTTCGCTGAAGCGGGCGGCGTCCCCCTGGCGGTAGGTGATGTTCTTCTGCCCGCTTTGCTGCACGTCCTGCCGTCCGCGCTCCAGGGCTTCTTTGCTGGTGTCGAGCACGGTGACGCGCCGGAAATTCGGGGCAAGGTGACGGGCGATGGCGCCGGCCCCGCCGTACAGGTCGGCGGCGTGGTCGCCTTTTCCAGCCAGTTCAGCGGCGTGAATGTATGCCAGTCCGGCGGCCTGCGGGTTCACCTGCGCAAAACCTACGGCGCTGACACTGACTTCCACACTCCCGAACCGTTCACGAATTTCGCCTTCCCCAGCAATGAGGCGCACGCCTGCGCTGAAGCGTTTCCCGGCCGGTTCAGCCAGGGACACACCCACCACGCCCGCGTCCATCAGGTGATCACTGGCCCGGAGATACTGGCGGGGCTCGCCGGAACCGATAATCGCCGCGACCACTTCACCCGTGAGTTTGCTGGCCCGGAACGCGATTTCCGTGGCAGGGTCGAGGCGATCGGGGTCGAGTTTGTCCAGGATGGCCTGGATTTCCGGCATGACCAGCGGGTCGGCCTGGAACACCAGCGGATCATTGCCCCGCCGCTCGCGGTAGGCGAAGCCCTGCGGGGTAATCAGGTACTGCGCGGTGTTGCGGTAATTCCAGGCGTCGGGGCTGGGAACGGTTTTCTCGACTTCATGGCGAATTTTCGCAATACGGGTCAAGGCTTCTTCCACGAACCCGCGCTTGTAAGCCAGTTGCGCCTCGTACGTCGCGTGCCCCAGGTCAGCCGTCGGCAAGTCCGGCCCATCCACCCGGTCCGGGCTGCGGCGCAGCACCTCCACGACGCTGCCCTGCCGCACGCCCTTTCCGGCCTTGATGCTCGCCGTGACGCGTTCTCCGGGCAAGGCTCCGCGCACCAGCACCACGCCAGCATCGTCACGGGCCAGGCCAAAGCCCCCCGCGACCAGTTTCTCAATTTCCAGCGTGACAAGCGAATCAGACATGATGTTCAGGGTAGCACCCACCACCCGGACTGCCTTACGGCGCCCGCCGTAGCGGTGTTGCAGCGCAGCCTTGCCAGTCGGGGGTGAGGCTTCGCTTAGCCTGAATCGTTGATGGAGAAGTAGCCGCTCCTGGGTGCACGTGCCTAAGAACCGAACCTCGAACCTCCAAGAAACATCGCCCTGCTGCCTTAACCACCGTCCCGCAGCTACTTACCGCAAAGAGCCATTCCTTAGAGCAACGTCAGTTTGCTTGTTCCCGGTGGGGATAGGGCCGCACGCCAACGCGATTACCGGCCCGCTCCCACCGCGCGTTCCTTCTCTCTGTTTTCTTCGCTCTGGTGGAGCACTTCTTCCACATTCGGCCATTCGATGATCTGAAAGCGGCTGTTGCGGATGGCGGGCGTGAATCCGGCGTCGTGGGCAATGCGGATGAGTTCGCGTTTGGTCACGCTGTGGCGGTCATGCCCACCGGCCGCGCTGACCACGTTTTCTTCGAGCATGGTGGAACCTAAATCGTTCGCGCCGTAGTACAGGGCGGCCTGCGCGACCTTGAAGCCCTGCGCGGGCCAGGAGGCCTGGATGTTGGGGATGTTGTCCAGCGCGATGCGGGCGATGGCAAGTTGCTGAAGGTATTCGTGCGCGGTGGCGCCGGGGGCCTTGCCGTGCAGGCGGGTGTTTTCGGTCTGAAGCGTCCACATGGCGAAGCCTGAAAAGCCGTTACCGTCGTAGTCCTGTGTAGCTTTGTCCTGCTGATCACGGATTTTCAGGAGGTGGCGGGCACGCTGGGCGTAACTTTCGCCAAAGCCGATGACCATGGTGCTGATGGTGTACAGGCCCTTGCGCTGCGCAGCGTCGATGATGCGGAACCAGTCGTCGGCGCGGATACGGGCGGGAGCAGCCCCCGCACGAACGTCGTCTTCCAGAATCTCGCCGCCCGCGCCAGGCAGGCCGTCCAGGCCCGCTTCGATCAGCACGTCCAGCAGTTCGTCGAGGCTCAGGCCGAAGGTCTTCTCGAAGAACAGCACTTCCTCGGGCGAAAAAGCGTCGATACGGATGCTGGGGTGGTGTTCCTTGATGTGCCTCAGCAGGCCGGTGTAATACTCCAGGGGCAGTTCAGGGTTCACGCCGCCCTGCATCAGAATGCGGTTGCCGCCCACGTCCTCGAGTTCACGGATTTTCTGGCTGATCTGCTCGTAGTCCAGGGTGTAGCTGTCTTTCTGGCGGCGGGTACGGTAGAACGCACAGAAGTTGCAACCCACGTTGCAGATGTTGGTGTAGTTGATGTTGCGGTCGATCAGGAAGGTCACGACGTTGGGGTCGCGGCGCGCGAGGCGCAGGTCGTTGGCGACGGCGGCCACATCGGGCAGTGGCAGCGAGTACAGGCGCTCGATCTCCTGGGCGTCGAGGCGTTCGCCGCGTGCAGCCTTCTCCAATACAGGGTCGAGCACGGCGGCAGCGGTGGCGGGGAGGGCGGTCATGCCCTCAAGCGTAGCACCGGGCCTGTGGGGCATTTGTGCAGCGGGGTTTACCGCCCCGGCCTGAACCTCTACCCTCTGTCTATGCCTGTGTTCTACCCGCCTGTCAAACCCTGCCCGTGTGGTTCCGGCCGCAGTTACGCGAGTTGCTGTCAGCCTTTTCATACCGGGGCGCAATGGCCGGAAACACCGGAGAAGCTCATGCGTTCGCGGTACTCGGCCTATTTCCTTCAGGACACGGCTTATGTGCTGGAAACGTGCCACCCGGAGAAACGCCCGGCTGACCTGGATTTGAACGATGGGATCAGGTACACGGGCCTGACCATTCACGAGGCGGTGAGGGATGAGGTGGAGTTCTCGGTCACGTTGAAAACGCCGGACGGGCACACCCACCGCTTCCGGGAACGGAGCCGTTTCGAGCGGCTGGGTGGGCGTTGGGTGTACGTGGATGGCAACGTTAGTATCAGGTAAACACGATGTGACAATTACGTCATGATCGTTGCGTACACTGGGGTTACCAGCGCAATTGAATATCGCGGGCCGGGTGAAGTCCGCAGCGCCGAGGGCCGCCTGCAAAAGCAGCGGCTCTTCTTCTTGACCGTTTCAGATTCTGAAGCTGCCGGTCAACAATGCTGGGGGGATGTTCTAGACGCAGGGTAGCCAGCGAGAGGATTGAGCTGAACTGTACTTTGCATCCCCTCGCGCCATTTCTCGGGTGACAGGCATCAGGAGTCCTCTGGCCGCGCCCAGAGCGCTCTGAACGACGGCTCACCTACCACCCAGCGACTTCCTGGACACTGCCCTCTACGCCTGCGTCAAGCCATTCGCCGACGCTTGCCTTACCACACCGCGATGTGGCCGTCGGTGCGGCTCTCGGTGCCGCCTTCCAGTACGCCGGTCTCGGGGTCACGGCGAATCATCTGGCCGCGTCCGAAGCTGCCGGACTCCAGTTGCACGCTCACTTCGTGGCCCCTGGCCGCCAGTTCACGGGCGAGCTGGGCGCCCAGGTGGTGCTCGACTTCCACGCGCTTACCACTGAGCCACTGCCAGCGCGGGGCGTCCAGCGCCTGCTGCGGGTTCATGCCGTAGCGCACGGTGTTCAGCACCACCTGCAGGTGGCCCTGGGGCTGCATGAAGCCGCCCATCACGCCAAAGGGGCCAACCGGCGTGCCGTCCGCGCTGGTCAGGAACCCGGGAATAATGGTGTGGTAGGGGCGTTTGCCGGGTTTCAGGGCGTTGGGGTGCGCGGGGTCGAGGTGGAAGTTGTGGCCCCGGTTGTGAAGCCCGATACCGGTGCCGGGAATAACCACGCCGCTGCCGAAGCCCATGTAGTTGCTCTGGATGAAACTGACCATCTGGCCGCCCTCGTCGGCGGTACACAGGTACACCGTGCCGCCGGCACTGGGCGCGGTGGTGGCCGGGTCGTGCGCCGCGTCCGAGAGGTGCTGGCGGTGCGCCTGCGCGTTGGCGTCTGACAGCAGGTGCTCGACATCCACCGCGACGTGCCGGGGGTCGCCCACGGCGGTGTGCGCGTCGTGAAAGCCGCGCTTCATGGCCTCGATTTGCAGGTGCAGCCCGGCCGGGTCGTCGCGCCGCTCGGGCAGTTCCAGGCCGTTCAGGACATTTAAGGCAATCAGCGCGGCGATGCCCTGGCCGTTGGGTGGAATCTCGTAGAGGCGGTGACCGTCAAAGTCGGTGTAAATAGGCGTGACCCACTCGGTCTGGTGCGCGGCCAGGTCTTCCCCGCGCAGGAACCCGCCGGTGGCGCGGGCGTGCGCGTCGATCTGCTCGGCCAGCTCACCCTGGTAAAAGCTCTGGCCGTGACTGCGGGCAATGCTTTCCAGGGTGCGGGCGTGGCCTTCACTGCGCCACAGAGCGCCGGGGCGCGGCGTGAAGCCTTCAGGGGCGAAGGTGCGCAGCCACTCGTCCAGAATGGGCAACTTCAGGGCGCGGTAACTGCGGATGGCCCGCGCCCAGTTGGCCGCCAGCACCGGCGACAGCGGGAAGCCCTCGCGGGCGTATCGGATGGCGGGGGCCAGCACCTGCGCGAAATCCAGTTTCCCGAACCGGGCATGCAGATCTGCCCAGCCACGCACCGCGCCGGGCACGGTCACGGGCGTCCAGCCGTGCCGGGGCATCTCGCCGCCGGCCAGGGCGTCCAACGTCAGCCCGGCGGGCGCGGCCCCGCTGGCGTTCATACCGTGAACCTCGCCGCCGGCCCACACCAGCGCGAAGTTGTCCCCGCCGATGCCGTTGCTGGTCGGTTCGACCACGGTGAGCGCGGCGGCGGTGGCGATGGCGGCGTCCACGGCGTTGCCGCCCGCTTGCAGCACGCTCAGGCCCGCCTGCGCGGCCAGCGGTTGACTGGTCCCCACCATGCCCCGGCGGGCGTAGAGCGGGCGGCGCACCACGGGAAAGTCTGGATTGAAGGGCATGGCGCAGGCTAGCACCACCACGCAGCTGAAAAGCAGCGCGGGACGCGTTTGCGATGAGGGGCCTCATGTTCTGACCTGTGGAGTACAGTAGGCGCGTGCTGACCGCCTTCGCCGTTCTGATCAGTTTCACTGCCGTGCTGGCGTATCTCAACGAGCGCACCCTGAAGCTTCCGACCACGGTGGGCGTCACGCTGGCGGGCGCGTTGAGCAGTTTCGTGATGATCGTGCTGGATGCCACCGGCCTCACGCCGGGCGTGCGCGGCTGGGCCTCGCAACTGCTGGAGACCCTGAACTTCACCAACTTCGTCCTGAACGGCATCCTGAGTATCCTGCTGTTTGCCGGAGCGCTGAGCCTGGATGCCCGGCAGATGATGCGCCAGCGCACCAGCATCCTGACCCTGGCGGTGCTGAGTACCCTCATCAGCACGTTCATCATCGGGTTCGGCGCTTACGCGGTGTTCGGGCTGGTGGGCCTGAACGTGCCCCTGATGTGGTCGCTGCTGTTCGGGGCGCTGATTTCCCCGACCGACCCGGTGGCGGTGCTCGACCTGCTGAAACGCGCCCAGGTGCCCAAGAAAATAGAGACGCTGATTGCCGGGGAAAGCCTCTTCAACGATGGCGTGGGCGTGGTCGTGTTTCTGGTGCTGGCGGGCATGGCGGGCATCGGTGCCCACCACGGCGAGGCCAGCCTGGGCAGCGCGCTGACGCTGTTCGTGCGCGAGGCGCTGGGCGGCATGGCCTTTGGCGCCGTGCTGGGCGCGCTGGGGTACGCCATGCTCAGAAGCATCGAGCAGCGCGCGGTGGAGATACTGATCACGCTGGCGCTGGTGGTGGGCGGGTACGTGGCCGCCACCGCCCTGGGCATCAGTGGCCCGCTGGCGATGGTGGTGGCGGGCCTGGCGCTGTCCGCCGGCAAGCACGCCGCCATGAGCGACGAGAGCCGCGAACACATCGAAGGCTTCTGGGAAACGGTGGACGAGGTGCTGAACATCGTGCTGTTCGCCTTTATTGGCCTGGACGTGATGCTCACGCAACCCACTGCCCCTCAGCTGCTGGCCGCGGCCCTGCTGATCGGCGTGGCACTGGCCGCGCGCTGGGCCAGCGTGGCGCTGCCTATGCTGCTGCTGCGGGCCCGCGAGGGGTACGCCGCCTACACCGTGCGGCTCCTCACATGGGGCGGCCTGCGCGGCGGCATCGCCATCAGCCTGGGCCTGGGCCTACCGCCCAGCGAGTACCGCAGTACCCTGCTGACCGCCACCTACCTGATCGTGCTGTTCAGCATCGCCGCGCAGGGCCTGAGCATCATGCCCCTGGTGAAAAAAGCCGTGGACGCCGAGCAGCGGCGCTCGAACCTGAACTGAGGCCGTACAGGGGTGTCAACGGTAGGCACGCCGACCCGGTCAGTTGTATTGGGTTTTGTGCTCTTACTTCCCGGCACCGCCCACTGCACTTCGGGTAACGCTGTTGTTGGCGGTGACGCCGGTAATCAGGGCGTCGCGGATGCCGTTGGCGATGCCCAGGGCCAGGCGGTCGAGGTAATTGTCGTCCCTGAGGTTCAGGCCGTCGACGGGGTGGCTGGTGAAGCCCACCTCGATCAGCGCGGCGGGGATGCGGCTGTTGCGCAGCACGGCCAGCGAGCGGCTGCTCTTGAGGCCCTGGTCGAAGGCGGCGGTGGTCTGAATGGTGTTGCGTTGCAGCAGCGCGGCCAGGTTCTGCGAGAGGGGGTGGTTGGGGTTCCACCACGTCTCGATGCCGTACCCGCGCAGGACGTTGGCGGGGGCCATGGCGTTCACGTGAATGCTGACGTACAGTTGCGTGCCGGGGGTGCCCAGGCCAGCCCGCATGTTCAGGTCGGTGTTCTTGTCCCGGCTGAGTTGCGTGTCGCGGTCACGGGTCATCACGACATCCACGCCCGCGGCCTTCAGCAGGTCGCGCACGCGCAGGCCCACTGCCAGGTTCACCTCCTTCTCGACCACCGCGCCGACTGCGCCGGGGTCGATGCCGCCGTGACCGGGGTCGATCACCACGCGGGGTCGGGCGTAACTGGCGCTGAGGGCCAGGATGGCGGTGCCGCGCGCCGTGGGAATGGGTGGCACGCTGGCCACAATCTTCTCGCTCGGTTTCAGGGCGGTGGTGTCGGCCAGGGCCGGCGAGAGGTCGATGGCCAGGCGGTAACGGTCGCTGCCGCTCGCGGGGGGCAGCAGTTGAGAACGCCAGCCGCTGCGCACAGTGGTGGGGGCTGCGGTCAGCAGGCTCACGTGAACGCCGCCGCTGACGGCGTCGTAACGCCAGCCGCGCACTTCAGGCGACACGTCCGCTTCCATCTGGGCGGCGGGGCCGACCGTGACGCCGCTCAGTTCGACGCGCATCCCCAGCGCGGTGGGCACCAGGCGGTAACTGGCGCCGGCGGGCAGGTCAAGCACCACACGCGTCAAGCCGGGGTTCTTGCCGATGCGCGGGGCGCTGAGGGGCACGCTGGCACCAGCGTCGCCGGGCACACGGCCCGTCAGGGGGCTGGGCTTCTCGGAGTCTGCGCCGGGCAGGGCAGGTGCGGGCACCACTGGGCCGGTACGGATGGTGTCGCCGGGCGGCAGCCCCACGCCATTGCCGCCACTCGTGAGCGCTGTCTGTGCGCCCTTGACAGTGGCATGATTCACCGTTCCGGCACCCACGGCACCCGCCGCGCCCGAACCGACAGTACCGGGAAAAAGCCCGGCCCCCGCTGCGGCACTCGGGGATGTCGGCAGCGGGGCGCTGAGGGTGGCCTGGGCAGCGGTGGTGGTGGCTGGAGCAGCGGCCAGCACGCGGCCCTTGACGGTCGGCCCGGCCCCGCCGGAGAGCGTGCCACCGAATTCCAGAATCAGCACTCTGGTGCCGCCAGCAATGGTCGCCTCACTGGCCCGCCAGCCTTCGGTGGTGGAAAGCGGAAAGGGCGTCACCAGCGTGACCTGCCCGCCACCTGCACGGTATTCAGTCACGGTGGCCCCCAGGCGCGCCGTCACGGCGGGAATGACGCGCGCCCCCTGCACGTCGATGCGCAGGCCGCTGAAAGTCGGGGTCAGGGTGTACGTCAAAGGGCTGGCCGGCAGATCGAACACGATGCGGGTGGTGTTGCCGTCGGAACTGCTGCGCGGGTTCCCGAAGGCGGTGACAGGGCTGGCCGCGGAGGCGCTGGCCGGGGTGGCGGCGGCGGGCGGGGGCACGTTCAGCGTCGCGCCCGGTACGGTGACGGCGTTGCCGCTGCGGAGGGAGGGGGTGGCCTGCGGGGGTGCCCCGCGCTGGAAGGGGTCGGTCTGTGCGGCGGCCCAGGAACTGAGCAGCAGAGCTGATGAGAGCAGGGTGGCACGGGCCTTCATGGGTTTTATATTGGAACGCCGAACGTGAGAAAGCCACATTTCCCCTCATGATTAAAGGCTATTTCTCTGACTGACACGTCAGCCAAAAGGATGAGAAAATAAAGCGTCTCTTCAATCGAGCAGAGAACGACCCTTCTGAAACGCCAAAAACTGCGTCCGGCCTGTGGTCACCAGCCGCGCCACACGGCTCCATGTGACCTTTGCATGACATTTCAAAAAGCTAAAGGGCGTTCTCATCGAACAGTCGGGGCCGGCCTGGCAGTGACCTTCCGGGGGTAGCCTGACGTATGAGTCTCGAGTCCACCCTGGGCATGACCGTTCTGGAAGCGTCCCCCACCCTGACCCGCATCGCCATGACCGTCAACGAGGCGGGACTGAACATGCACGGCACCGCGCACGGCGGCGTGATCTTCAGCCTGGCCGACGAGGCGTTCGCGGTGATTTCCAACCAGGAAGCGCAGGCCGTCGCCGTGGAGACCCACATGAGTTTCTTCAAGGCCGCGAACATCGGGGATGAACTGGTGGCCGTGGCCGTGCCGGAACGGGTGGGACGAACCCTCGCTACCTACCGCGTGGATGTGCTGCGCGGCGACGAGAAAATCGCCCTGTTCCTGGGCACCGTCAGCAGGCGCGAGAAACCTGCGTAAAACCTCTAACGGTGCGCCTCCGCTGTAAAAGCTGCCCTCAGCCTTCTTCCAGTGGGTAAGTCCGGTAAGCCCGCACCGCCAGCCAGATCAGGTAACCGTAAAACGTGAATACCCCCAGAAACACCAGCCAGCCCGGAAAACTCCCGATGTCTGCCAGTTCCAGGGCCGCCGGGAACTCCAGTTTCCAGCCTTTCGGCATCTGCAAATCCAGCTTCGCAAACCAGGCCAGCAGCACCGCCGTGTAAATCCACAGGTAATTGCGCCCCAGCCGCCAGCCCATCGCGTCGTTGCGGCTCATGGGACTGCGCGGTTTACTCAACTCGGCCAGCAGCAACTGATGCCAGTTGGCGTCCACCTTATCGCCCAGCATGGCCGGGTAGAAAAACCGTTCCATGATCCGCACGCGGTGGTGCGCAATCTCGTAAGTGCGAAAACGCCGCGCTTCCAAACGCAGAAAAAAGTAGTTCATGAACATGGCGAACAGAAAGGTCGCGTGACTGTTGTTCACGTCCCCCAGCGCGAAACTCGCCAGGCCCGCGGTGGTCACCACCGACCAGTTGGTGGTCATGTCCAGCCGCTGACGGTAAGCCGTCATTTTCCCCACCTCGGCGCGGTACAGGTGAATCAGGGCATTCGCCTGGTTGGTGCTGTAACTGACTTCCGTGAGGCCTTCCGGGTGAACGGCCCCCTGTCCCCCACCCGCACCGGGCATCAGTTCCCCTCCTCCGTCATGAACACCAGGGTAACAGGTACGCGGGAAGCCGTGCGCGGTGCGCGGTTTCAAGTGCGTGGAAGTGGAAAGGGATCAGGTTAAATTCAGGTCTTTAGGGTGGTGGCTGGTCGGTGAGCTACTGGCGGAAGGAGACATCTTGCCGGAACTGGCCCGCATTCCAGAGTGTGAACTGCCGGAACTTGTCCGCCAGCATTGGCAATAACGAAAAAACCCCGCCACGTGGACGGGGTTCTTCTTTTCCCTTGGGTTACTTCGAGGCGTGAACCACGAGTTTCATGGGGATGGTCACTTCGGGGTGGGCGCGGTAGGCGATGTCGTACTCGCCGATTTCCTTGACGGTCTTGGGCATGTCGATGCGGCGCTTGTCCACGTCGAAGCCCAGTTTGTCGAGCGCACCCTGCACGTCAGCGTGCGTCACGGCACCGTAGATCTTGCCTTCGCCGGCGCGAACGCTGAGTTCCACGGCCACGCCGTTCAGGCGGCTGGACAGGTCTTCGGCGGTGGCCTTTTCCTGTGCCTGGCGCTTCTGGATGCTGCGCAGCTGGGCTTCCAGCGTCTTCATGTTGCTGCTGGTGGCGGCGGCGGCTTTGCCCTGGGGGATCAGCCAGTTGCGGGCGTACCCGTCCTTGACTTTCACCACTTCACCGGTCTTGCCGAGCTTGCCGGGTTCAAGAAGAATCACTTGCATGTCTCTTCTCCTTATTTCCTGACCAGTTTCTCGGTGTAGGGCAACAGGGCCATCTGACGCGCAATCTTGATGGTTTGCGCGATGCGGCGCTGGTGCTTGGCCGAGAGGCCGGTGCGGCGGCGAGGAAGGATTTTGCCCGTGTCGCTTACGAAGCGGCGGAGCATCTTCACGTCTTTGTAATCGGTAATTTCCAGTTCCCCGATGGAGAACGGATCAACCTTGGGCTTGCGGGGGCGCTTGGGGCCCTTCCCGCGCGGCTTACGGTCACTGTTGCCTTGCGTCATTTCAGTTCCTTGTGCCTGCCTTCACTCCTCAAGCGAGGAGGTTTAGAAAGGCAGGTCTTCTTCCTCGGGTGGGAAGTCGTCGAGACCCTGGTCAATGTCTAAGTTGCCCGAACGGTTCCCCGCGCTCCTGGCGGGAGCACTTGCCCTGGCGGCGGTGGCCGCCGGGCGCGCCGGACTGCTCGCGGTCTGCGTGCGAGGTGCGGCGGGGGAGGCAGCGTAGCCGGCGGTTGTGCCGGCAGCGGCGCCTCGGGCGAGACTTTCGACTCTCGTCGCTTCTACTTTGGTGCTGTTGCGCTTGTTGCCGTCTTTGTCCGTCCAGGATTCGTTCACGAGGCGCCCGACGACCATGATGGGGTCACCTTTGCGGACGCTCTGCATGCTTTCGGCCAGTTCACGCCACAGGGTCGCGTCGATCCAGTGGGTTTTTTCCTGGCGTTGTCCCTGGCGGTCATTCCACGTTTCGTTCACGGCCAGGCCGAGTCCGAGCACGGCGTCTCCGGCGGGCGTGTAACGCAGTTCGGGGTCACGGACGACGTTGCCAATCAGGACAACTTCGTTCATGCCGCTGCCCATGCGTACGCCGCCTCCGGCGTCTGACACGAGCTCCGGTTCGTAACCGAGCTGCTCCATGCGCAGCGCCTTGACGCGCACCATGCTGCGCTTGCCACCTTCCGGGGCTTCCCATTGGCTGTACTCCAGGCTACCTTCGACCATCACGGCGTCGCCGCCTTTCAGGTTGCGTTCCGCCTGCCACTCGGCGGGTTTGCCGAGAATGGAAACGCGGTGGTACCACGGGAGTTTGCGTTCGCGGCCGTCCGTGCCGATCAGGTGATCTTCGCCGGCCACGGTGGCTTCAAACACGGCGGTGCCGCTGGGGGTGTAACGCAGTTCGGGGTCACGGGCGAGTGCGCCGATCAGGAAAACGTGGTTCATGCCTCTGGCCATACTGGTACTTCTCCTTTGCTGTCGTAGCTAACTAGGTTGCTTTCGTTGCTTGCCGTGCGGCCTGTCGAGCAGGTTGACCAGACAGTAACAAGCCTGCGTTATTCTGTCAAGTACAGAAAAGACTCAGGCTTTCTTGGTCTTCCACTCCGGGCGGTCTTTGACCACCAGGACGCGGCGAACGTGGTCGCGCAGGCGCAGGCTGCTGGCAATGTCCTTCTCGGGGTTGCCGGCGGCCTTGATGGTGTAGAACAGAATGCGTCCCTCGCGGTCTTTACCAATGTGGTAAGCCAGGCGGGTGTTGCTTTCGCGGTCGTCCAGACCAACGATTTCTGCCCCGGTGTTCTTCAGGGTGTTCTCGATGTAATCCTTCTCGATCTGCACCTGCTCGGCGCTGAGGTTGGGGTTCAGGATCAGGTTCAAGTCGTACTGTTGCATGTTTCACCTCCTTGCAAAACGGCGTCGCATGTTCCGGGCGGGGGGTGACCTGGCCGGGGCAGCGCAATTGACCAGAGTAGCAGATCATGGCGCGGGGGGCCAGAGGTACGGCGGGTGTTACGCTGTCTCATGCGACTTGCGAGTGTGGTGGCCCTGCTGACGTTGTCAGTCGCTGGCGCAGTCTCCCCTGTTGCTTTGCCTGTGCCGGAGATTCAAAACCCGGTGGCTTTGACAGCGGTAGCGCACGTGAACGGGCAGGTGCGGCTGGCCTGGACGGAGAAAACTACAAATTTCCAGCTTCATGCCGCTGTGCTGAGCAAAAACGGCTGGGAGCGCCTCGGCGGCGTGCTGAACGAAGACCCGACCTTCAACGCCCTGCAACTGATGTCCTGCACTGGCCCGGACGGGCGCTGGTGGCTGGGCTGGGCCGAGGACGCCGGGATCGCGCACGTGGACTCCTGGCTCATGCGCGTGTGGGATGGTCAATCTTGGCAGGCGAAAGTCAGCGCCGTGCGCCGCAACCTGAGCGACGCGGGCCGCTCGCGTTCCTTCGACGTGATGAAAAATGGCGTCCCCACCTTGCTGTGGACGGATCTGGCGGTGCCGGGCGCGTGGGCCGCCTCAGTGCGCCCGCTGCGCTGGGATGGGAAGACGTGGCTGCCGGACGCGGTGCTGAGCGACATCAAGTTTGCAGGGTTCGCCCCGGACGTGCGGGTGGGGCCGGGCGGGTTGCGAACTGTGGTTTTCCTGGAAGGCAATTACGCCAGCATGAATGTCGTAGTCATGCGTGAAACCCTTCCCGACCGCTGGGAACGCCTGAGACCGCCTCTGAACCGCACGCCTGGTTCATTCACCACACAACCTCGCCTGAACCTGACGCCTTTCGGTCAACCTGTAGTGGCCTGGATCGAGAGTAGGGACGACGATCCAGACCGTGTTTTCGTGAGTCGCTTGAACGGGAGGGCGTGGCAGCGGCTGGGTGGTGCCTTAAGTGCCGGGAACGAGATGGCCGAGACGCTGGCCCTGGCGCTGGGACACGACGGTCAACCGCGGGCGGCATGGCTAGCGGACGGCAAGCTCCGCGCCGCGCAGTGGACGGGAAGCCATTGGGAGGCGCTGACACTTCCCGGAACACGGAACGTTACGGGCGTGAGCCTCAGCGAGGACGGTGAGTTTCTGGCCGCCAGCGTGAACGGCAAACTTCACTTGTGGAACTGGCCGTAAGCGGACTCAGTACCTTCTGGTGAGCGCCTGTCCATCTGGCCCCATGGTCTCGGCGGCCCCGCCGTCCACGCTGACTTTCACGGCCCCGGCGTTTCCGGCGCGCAGGGTGGTGCCGTTGGGGAAAGTGCGG
This sequence comes from Deinococcus fonticola, assembly GCF_004634215.1. Classification (NCBI taxonomy): domain Bacteria; kingdom Thermotogati; phylum Deinococcota; class Deinococci; order Deinococcales; family Deinococcaceae; genus Deinococcus; species Deinococcus fonticola. Next base: position 52,609 of record NZ_SMMH01000013.1, read on the forward strand.
GTGGTGCCGGCACCCAGGATACCTTCGTACAGCACGTTGCCGTCCGGCGCGGTGGCCCGCAGCCACGACGCGCCGCTCAGGGAAACGGTCACGCCCTTGACCGGAGCAGGCGGGGCCTTGGGAACGGGCACCGGCAGGGATTCCTGCACCTGCCCGGTACTGGCGTCCGTCATGATGCTGGCCCCCATGTTGAGGGGCATCAGGCGCACCTTCAGGTGCCGGCCCTGGCGCAGATCAATGTTCTGCTTGAAGGGCATGCGCCCACCGTACTCGACTCGCAGCACCGCGCCCTGGCGGGCCTCGGTGGGAAACGAGCGAATGGGGGCGCGACCCAGCTCACGGTTATCCAGAAAGACTTTTGCGCCCCCCGGCAGGCTCTCGACCGTCAGGTTCACGTTCACGGGCGCGATGGGTTCCTCCACCTCGACAGGCACTTTGGCAGTCGTTTTAGGAGCGCGGGACTGCCAGAACGAGTAGGCGGCCGCCCCACCGATCAGCAGGACAGCCAGCAGAGTGGGCAGGGCCGCCCCGCAACCGCGCCGGGCGGGTTCCGTCGTTTGCAGGTAAGAGCGCTGCACCGGAGGCGCATTGTCCGGGTACAGGGCCTCCAGATCGGCCAGCAGCGGCGCGGGGTCGAGGGCCAGGTCGCGGGCATAGGTGGTGATGTACGAGCGCACCAGCGCGCGCTCCGGCAGGGCGCCCAGTTCCTCGGCCTCGATGGCCCGCAGGTACTCGCTGCGAATTCTGGTGCGGGCCGCCACATCGGCCAGGTCGTGGCCCTGGGCCTCACGCGCCTGTTGGAGGGCAGCACCGAACGTCATACGCGTCACTTTAATGCATGTAGGGCACAAGCGTGGAAAAGGTGATTTTAGCCATGCTCCACGCCCTGCTTTCCACCATCCCGTACACTGCCCTATGCCGCCGCAAATTGTGATCGTGCCGGGCCTGGGAGACAGTGGGCCGGAGCACTGGCAGACGCTCTGGGAGCAGAAATACGGGGCCGCCCGCGTGAGGCAGGACGACCCGGAGAACCCCACGCCGGCCGCCTGGGCAGAACGTCTGAATGAGGTCATCGAGGCCACGCCGGGCGAGCTGGTGCTGGTGGCCCATTCTTGCGGCGTTCCGACGGTGGTGCACTGGGCTCGGTTCTACGGCGCTAATGAACGGGTGAAAGGGGCCTTGCTGGTCGCTCCGCCCGATATGGATCACCCCAATCTGCATCAGCAACATCCCGCTGCGGCCCAGATGGCTCCGGTGCCCCTGTCTCCCCTGCCGTTCCCGGCCCTGGTGGTGGCCAGCGAGAACGACCCCTACGCCAGCCTGGACCGGGCACAGCAGTTTGCGCGGGCCTGGGACGCCGAATTTATCTCGGCAGGCGAGGCCGGGCACATTAACATTGCCAGTGGGCACGGCGACTGGCCCGACGGTGAAGTTCTGCTCTCCGAAGCCCTGCACGCCTGGACACCGCCCGACATCGTCCGGATTTAGCGCAGACAGTCAACAGCGGGCAGAAAACGCAGAGGATGACGGCAACACGCCAGCCCCTCATTTTTTCTACGGCCTCCCAGCCAAAAAAGCAGAGGGCGAGAGTGAACAGCTCTCGCCCGTCTGCGCTGCGGTGTTCAGTTCGCGGCGACGCTGGCCCCGGCGTGCTTGTCGAGCAGGGCCTCGAAGGCGCGCTTGGGCTGTGCACCGACCAGGGTGTCGACGGGCTGGCCGTCCTTGAAAAGAATCAGGGTGGGAATGCTCATGACGCGGAACTGTCCGGCGGTGGCGGGGTTGTCGTCGACATTCACCTTGCCTACCTTGACGCGCCCCTCGTACTGACCGGCGAGTTCCTCGACGACTGGCGCGATGATGCGGCAGGGGCCACACCAGGGAGCCCAGAAGTCCACCAGGGTCAACCCCTCGGAAATTTCGTTGCTGAAGTTGCTGTCCGTAAGCTCAACGGGTTTCATGCCCGGCAGTATACGTCCCCCTGGTATGGTTGCGCGTTAGGTCCGGGGTGGGGTTTCCCTCATTGAGTGCTTACCTGATGAGCAGCGTGCTCACGCCCGTTAAGCTGCGCTTATGCGGTCGGATTTGCAGGAGGGCGCGGCCCTGTTCAACGCGGGCTTGTGGTGGGAGGCCCACGAGGCCTGGGAGGGGCCGTGGATGAGCGCCCGGGGCCAGGAGCGGCAGTTCATTCAGGGCCTGATTCTGCTGGCGGCGGCCCTGCACAAGCGCTGGCACCATGGCAGCCTGACTTCCCGCAATTTCGAGAAGGCCCTGACGAAACTCGCAGACGTGCCGGAGGTGTATGGGGGCATAAATGTCGCCCGGCTCCGCGAGGAGGTTCGCCTGGCCCTGAACACCGAGGGAATGCACCCCCAGATTCCTCTGCCGTCAGCCTGAGCGGCGCCTGAGCTGTGCCCGCCGGAGGGTGCGCTATCCTACGCGGCAGTCATGAGCGAACGTCAACCTCTGGTCTCGCTGGGTGATCTCACCTGGGACGTCCTGGCGAAACCCGACACCATGCTGCTGCCCGGCGGGGACACCACCGGCCGAATGGAACTTTCCGGCGGCGGCAGTGCCGCGAACCTGGCGGTGTGGGCGCGGCGCGTGGGCCACCCGTCGACTTTTGTGGGCAAGATCGGCCAGGACCGTTTCGGTGACCTGGCCGTGCAGGAACTGGAGGCCGAGGACGTGCAGGCCGAGGTGATCGCCACCCGGGCGCACCTGACGGGCGTGATTCTGGCCCTGATCGACCGCCGGGGCCAGCGGGCCATGCTGACCGGACAGGGCGCGGACTGGGAGTTGCTGCCCGAGGAGCTGCCGGTGAAAGTACTGGAAGGCGCGGGGCACCTGCACCTGACTGCCTGGAGCCTCTTTCGTGACCCGCCCCGCGCGGCGGCGCTGGCGGCGGCCAGGCTGGCCAAGGCGGCGGGCGCGACCCTCAGCCTCGATCCGGGGAGTTTCCAGATGATTCAGCAGATGGGTGTCGACAGCTTTCTCAATGTTGTGGATGGTATTCCTTTTGACGTGATGTTCCCCAACGACGACGAAGCCCGCGCCATGAGCGGTGAACACCAGCACGACAGGGCGCTGGACTGGCTGCGGGAGCGTTACCCGCAGGCGCTGGTGGTGCTGAAAATGGACGAGGACGGCGCCCTGATCGAGGGGCCGCAGACGCCGCGCGTACACGTACCCGCCACGGATGACCAGCTGGTGGACGCCACGGGCGCGGGCGACGCCTTCGGCGGGGCGTTCCTGGCCGGGTGGCTCAGGCACCGTGACGCGCAAAAGGCCGCGCAGGTGGCGGTGCAGGTGGGGGGCTGGGTGGTGTCGCGCTTCGGTGCCCGACCGCCCGCCGACGACGAACTCACGCGCCGCCTGACCTTGCAGGCGGTGAGCGCGTGACGCGCCTGCAAGGGGGCGGCCTGCCCACCTGGCTCAAGGTGCTGCTGGCCCTGCTGGTGCTGGCCCTGCTGGCGGTGCTGGGCGCGGCCATGTACGTGAAAAGCCTGTTCGGCCCGGCGGGCGGCGGAACTTACGAACTGGAGATCAAACCCGGCGAAACGCCCGGCACCATTGCCCGCAAACTGGAAGAAAACCGCATCGTGAAAAACGCGCGCGTGCTGCGCTACGTCATGGATCAGAACGGCACCGCCAGCAAGCTGAAGGAAGGGTTCTATGACCTCAACGGCAAGATGAGCGTGAATCAGGTGGCGGACAAACTGGCTGGCCCCGCCCGCATTCAGGTGGTCAACGTGACTATCCCCGAAGGCCGGCGTATCAAAGACCTGCCGGCCATCTTCCAGGCAGCCGGCTTTAATGGCGCGCAGATTGCCGCCGCACTGAAGGACACCAGCCTCAGCACGTACGCCAGCGGCAAGCAACCCGACCTGGAAGGCTTCGTGTTCCCCGCCACCTACGAATTCCGGCCCAAGGACAGCGCCAGTACCATGGTGAAAAAGATGGTAGAGCGCATGGATCAGGAATTCACGCCCGCCAACGTCGCCAAAGCCAAAGCGCAGGGCCTCAGCGTGCGCGGCTGGGTGATCCTGGCCAGCATGGTGCAGGCCGAAGCTGCCAATGACGGCGAAATGCCCGTCATTGCCGGGGTGTTCCTGAACCGCCTGGATGAGGGCATTGCGCTGGGCAGCGACCCCACCGTCGCCTACGGTCTGAACAAAGACCTGCCGGAACTTGACCGGAGCGCCGGGGACTTTACCAAGGACACGCCCTACAGCACCTACACCCGCCAGGGGCTGCCCGCCGGGCCGATCAACAACCCCGGCAACCCCGCTTTAATGGCTGTCCTCGATCCCAAGCGCAAAATGAACGACGGGCGCGACGCCCTGTACTTCCTGCACGCCAGAGACGGCAAAATCTACGTGAACCACACCTACGCCGAGCACCTGCAGGACAACGAGCGCCACCGCTGAGAAAACCGGAGCGGGTGGTGAGAAGAGGAAGTTTTCCCCTTTCTCACCACCCGCTCCTTTATCCCACTATTACTGGAATTTACTCAGATCGAAGGTGACGCTGTACGCGCAGGGGTTATCGCCGTTCTCGTTGCGAATCAGGAATTCCGCCTTGTCGCTGGCGCCGATGCCCGCTTCCAGCGGTTTGAAGTAGTACACCAGTGTGCCTTGCAATGGCCCTTTGGCCGGCGCGGGCGCCGCAGCTGCCGGGGCGGTCTTGTCGGCGGGGGCAGGAGCACTTTGCGGAGCCGCAGCGTCCAGCGGTTTCCAGTCGTTCACGTAGCTTTTGCGGGTCGGCGCGATCATTTTTCCGCCTGGGCCTCTAAGGCGCACCATGTAGGCGTCGCGGGCCTTCTCGCTGGGCAGGCCGCGCACGTTCACGTCCACGCGCAGTTCGCCGTCGGCAATTCGTTTGCCGGCCAATTCCGCGCCCAGGGCGTCCGGCACGGTCAGGTTCCTGAAGCTGTCGCGGGCGTCCTGCGCCTGGAAGTACAGCTGGTCGGCCTGCCCGCTGACGGTGATGGTGCCGACCCGGCTGCCCCTGACGTAGTCGGCCGGCTTGGCGATCCAGTCGGCCACGCAGGCGTCCCCACCGTCGAAGGCCTTCACCAGACCGTCCCCGGCGGCGAACTTGCCATCTTTGACGTTCAGGTCGAGGGTCAGGTACGTGGCCACGGTATCACGGCGTCCGTAAGCGCCGTCGATGACGTTGCGGGCCGTGGTTTCCTCCAGTTTCGGCACCCACGCCAGGGCCGGGGCGGAACAGAGGACGGTCAGGGTCAGGAGCAGGAGTTTCGGGAGTCCGGGTTTACGCATGTTGAACCTCATTTCAAACGGTGTCAGTGACGAGAAACTGACGCGTGCAGGGGCGAACTTAATCCTTCAGGTAAACGACGCGGCAGGCCTTGCCGGCGGCGCGGAACTGCGCGGCGGCCGCGGCGTCCAGTTCGGTGTCGGTGAACACACTGGAGTTGGGGGCAAACTTGGTGGGCCTGATCTTGCTGGCCTTCACGCGGGTAACGTTCTTGAACCCGCCGATGGCCCCTTCTGACGTGATGTAGGTGTGCAGGTTGCCTTCTTGCACCAGCTGGCTGCTCACACCACCAATCAGGGCGGCGTCGGGCCACAGTTGCGTGCCAGCCGCGTCGAACACGAAACTGCTCATGTCGCGCTGGAAGTTACCGAGGCCGCGCACGTCCACGACCACCGAGCAGTTCAGGGGCCGGTTCTCGTTTCCGGCGGTGGCCCCACCGCCCCCCCCGGCCCGGGCCGTTTCGCCGCCGCCTGCGCCGGAACCGCCGGCCCCAGTGCCGCCAGTTCCAGAGCCGCCCTGGCCGGCCGCGCCCGCCGCCGGAGCCGCCCCGGCGCCGGAACCGTTGCCCGCTCCGGTGCCTGCGCCGCGCCCGCCTGCCGGGGTTTCCCCAGTGCCGTTGCCACTGCCGGGGGCGGTGCCCGTGCCGCCAGTGGTGGGGCCGCGTCCGGCAGCCGGCGCACCTGTTTCGGTGGCGCCACCTGCGCCGTTGCCCGTGCCGCCCGTGGACTGGCGCGGCGCGGCTGCGGCCTCGGGGGTGGTGCCATTACTGTTCGGTGTTCCCCGGTTGGGCGCTTCGGTCTGCGTACCGGGAGACGTACTGGTGGCCGTTCCTCCACTGCGCGGGTTGGTGGTCGGGGTGCCTGCGCCTGTTCCGGCCGCGGCGCCGGGCGTCTGCGCGGCCCGTGGGGTTTCGGCGGCGGGGGCGGCGCTGCTGCCCGCGCCCTGTGCTCCGCGCGACTGGGGGTTTGGCGTGGGTTGGGGGTTGGGGCTGGCCGGCGTGGGCGTGCGGGCCGGCGTGGTGGCGGCCGGGGCCTGAGCGGTTGGGGCAGGCGTGGTGGCCTGTCCGCGTCCGGTGCTGGTGGTCGGCGCCGCCGTGGGGGGGGTTTCGGTCACCCGGCCAGCCCGGCCCGCGTCCGTGGTCGGGGCGACCGGAATGGGTTCCCCGCGCCCGGTGGTGGACGCCGTGGGGGCGGTAGCCGTGCTGCTGCTGGCCTGAGGGCGGGCCGGAATGCGTGCCGTGGCTGGCCCGGCGTCCACATTGGTGTTCGCCGACGACGCACTGGGCCGCGCCGGGGCGGGCTCCTCGGTACTGGTCGCCGCGCCGCGTGCGGGGGCGGTCGAGTCGGTTTCACTGCTGGGCGCGGCCTGGTCGCGCCGTGGCAGTGCGGTGACGGGCTGCGGTTCCGCTTCGGGTGCGGCGGCGGGGGCCGGCACGGGCTGTGCCGGGGTTTCCGGGGCGGGGCGCACAGCTTCCGGCTGCGGTTCCACGCTGCCCGGCACGCTGGGCCGCGCCTGCGCCTGCTCCGGCGCGATTTCCGGTGTGGCGGGTTGCGGGTTGGCGGGCGTGGGCAGCGAAGATTCTGGAATGTCGATGGTGTTGTCCGGTACGCGCACGGTGGAACCGGAGTCGGTGGCGATGGCTTTGGGAACGGGCAACGGCTCTGCGCCCGTGACTTTCGGCAATTGCGGCAGCGGCGCGGACTCAGCGGGTTGCAATGGATTCACGGCCTGCGCCGGCTGCTCGGCGGGCGTGGGATCCTGAGCGGGAGACGCCGCAGGCGTCGGGGCCGGGGTGGCGGGCGGGCGCACCGGAGCCTGCGGCGTGGGCGCAGCGGGCGGGGGCGTGGCGGGTTTCACCGGGGCGGCGGGGGTCGGGGCAGGTCTGGTGGCCTGCACCACCGGTTTTGCCGGCACAGGTTGCGGCACTGTCTTCGGCGGCGTTGGTGGTGGCGTTTTCGGTGGAGTGACTGCCGCAGCGCTGCGTGGGTTCACTGGGGGGCGCGGCGGCGTGACCGGGGCCGCCGTTACGGGTTGCGGCAGGTCAGCTGGGGCGAGTGTCACCACTTCCAGCGGCGCACTTTTCAGCTCCTGCCTGGTGGGCGGGCGGAAGGCGGGCCTGTCCGGCTTCAGCAGCGCCAGGCCGCCCAGCAGAGCCACGTGCAGCAGCACGGTCGCCGTGATCGACACGGCCCGGTCACGCCGCTCCTGATCCGGCGGCAGGGGTTTACGGGGAAAGAAAGTGGTCACGTGCGCCTCACTGTCATCAACCTCACTGCTGTGCCCCTCAATACTCCTGACTTCACGGCTCCTACCTTCACTGCGCCGTGCGCGTTCCTAGCGCCAGCCGCTCCCCGCCGGACGCTTTGATCACGTCCATGACCTTTACGACCGCGCCATAATTCCCACGCTCGTCGGCGCGCAGGCCCACCACGCCGTTTGAAGTAACAAGCAGCGGCTTAAGTTGCATCTTCAGTTTGGTCAGGGTAGTTTCCTTACCGTTCAGGAACACCTTGCCGCTTCTGTCCACACTGACGATGGGCAGGGCCGGCGTTTCCTTGACGGTGGTGCTGGCCCGCGGCAGGTCGAGCGGCAGGGCGTTTTGCCGGACGCCCAGGCTGCTGGTCAGGAAGAAGAAGATGAGCAGCAGCAGCACGATGTCGACCATCGGCGCGAAGTCGAAGTGAATGGCCTGATCATCGTCGCGCATGCGGCGGCGGAGCGCGGCCACCTCAGTCCCCCACCACGGGCGTACCCGGCACATGGTCGAAACTCAGGGTCACTTCCGGGACACGGGCTGGCGCCGGAGCCACCGCCACGGCACTGCCCCGGCCCAGCCAGGAGGGAAGTTCTTCACGCACGCGCTCGGCCTGCGTCATGATCGCGTCGGCCCGGCTGCGCAGCGCGTTACGCAGCACGTAAGCCACGATGGCGATGATCAGACCGGCGGCCGTGTTTACCAGCGCCTCGCTGATGCCCTGCGCCAGTTGCGCGGGCGTGGGGGCAGAGGTCTGGCTGAACACGATGAATGAGCGCACCATGCCCACCACCGTGCCCAGCAGGCCCAGCAGCGGGCCGATCTGTGCCGCCGTCCCCAGGGCACTCAGGCCCGCGTACACGCGGCTGTCTTCCTGCAAGATCGCGGCGTTCATGGCCGCCTGGGCTGCGTCCGGGCCACGGTCGGCGCGGCTCAGGCCCGCCCGCAGCACGTTGGCCGCCGGGGAGAGATTGCCCGAGGAATCCACTTCACGCAGCGCCGCCACCGGGCCGCTCTCTGCCGTAACGGCCCGCGCCCGCTCGATCAGCGTGCTGGCCGTTTGCCCCAGCCGCGAAAGCGCCATCACCCGCATGACCGCCAGGTACACGACGTACAGCGAAAGGGCCAGCAGCACCCACAGCAGCGGGCCAGCATTCCGGGCGAGATCCAGGACATTCATTAAGAACTGATTACCACGCCTTTGCATGGCAAGCGTGAAAAACATGGGAGAAAAGCCCGCAGACCGCCGGTCTGAAAGTGGTTCTGTCCCGGCGCCAGTACCCTAGGCTTAGAGCCGCCTATCGCCCCGCCAGCCCGTTGGATAGCAGTTCCTCGGACTTTTTTATGTTCACGAGTCCTACACCTCTGCCGCCAGGGTGATTGTGTAGAAGGAATTCATGATGATGTCCAGTTCCCCGGCGTTCAGCACACCGGATTCCGGCACGACCTCGTGGATGGACTAGGGCTAGAGCGTGGCTTCACCAGCCAGTCGGTTAGCGCTCTCGTCCCCGAATTGCGGGTTGCTGGCAGTCACACACCGAGGCAGCCGGTCTACTCGTCGGTTAGGGCTGCCCCAATATTCCCCTCTTCAGTAGGGAGATCCCCACTGCCCCCATTTCATCTTTCACAGCGCATCTTTTCTTTTTGGCTGCTCGTTCCAGTTGGGCAATATTGCCCAGATCAGTGGCATGACCACAACCGCTATCACTGCGCGGGTACTGTCCTAAATCCACAGTAACTTACTCAGATTTCAGGTAAACTATGCAGGCAAACAGGAACCATTCCTGAAAAGGAACTGCCCTGAAACCCTGCACCCCCAGCAAGGAGACCCATGAGCGAACACCAGATCGAAATCCGCAACCTGCACGCCAAAGTCGGCGACACCGAGATTCTCAAGGGCATCAACCTCGTGGTGCCGCGCGGCGAGCTGCACGCCATCATGGGGCCGAACGGCAACGGCAAAAGCACCCTGGCCAAAGTCATCGTCGGTGACCCCGACTACGACGTCACCCAGGGCGAAGTGCTGGTGGACGGCCAGAACATCCTGGAGATGGAACCCGACGAACGCGCCCGCCTCGGCGTCTTTCTGGCCTTCCAGTATCCGGTCGAGATTCCCGGCGTGACCATCGCCAACTTCCTGCGCCTGGCCATGCAGGCCCGCAAGGAAGAAGGCGAAGAAGTCTCGTTCACCGAGTTCTACGGCAAGCTCACCAGCGCCCTGAAAACCCTGGAATGGGACGAGAGCATCGTCGAGCGCTACCTCAACGAGGGCTTTTCCGGCGGCGAGAAGAAGCGCAACGAGATTTTGCAGATGCTGATGCTGGAACCCAACTACATCATCATGGACGAAACTGACAGTGGCCTGGACGTGGACGCGCTCAAGATCGTCGCCAAGGGCGTGAACTCCATGCGCGGCGAGAATCTGGGCGGCCTCATCATCACCCACTACCAGCGCCTGCTGGACTACATCGTTCCCGACAAGGTTCACATCATCGTGAATGGCCGCGTCGTCGAGTCGGGCGGCCCCGAGCTGGCCAAGAAGCTGGACGCCGAGGGCTACGACTGGGTCAAGGAACTGGCCACCGCCTGAAGCCGCGGAGGGCTGAAGGCCCAGTGTCGCCGGACGCTCTGGCTCTCCCGCCTTCCACGTTTCGCCTTGTCTACCCTCTCAAGGAGAATCCAATGACCGTCAATCCCGAAGCAAGTCAAATCAACAAAGAGTACGAGTACGGCTGGAGCAACCCCGAAAAGTACGCCATCAAAGCGCCCAAGGGCCTGAGCCGTGAAGTCGTGGAAATGATCTCCAAGGCCAAGGAAGAGCCGCAGTGGATGCTGGATTTCCGCCTCAAGGCGCTCGATATCTTCCTGAGCAAGCCCATGCCCGAGTGGGGCGCTGACCTGAGCGGTCTGAACCTCGACGAGATCTACTACTACATCAAGCCCGAAGGCTTCAACGCCCGCTCCTGGGACGACGTGCCCGAGGACGTGAAAAACACCTTCGAGCGCCTGGGTATTCCCGAAGCCGAGCGTGCGGCGCTGGCGGGCGTGGGCGCGCAGTACGAGAGTGAAATGGTGTACCACAACCTCAAAGAGGAGTGGGAGAAGCTCGGCGTGGTGTTCCTGTCCATCGAGGACGGGATGCGCCAGTACCCCGACCTGTTCCGCGAGCACTTCGCCACCATCGTGCCGCCGGAGGACAACAAGTTCGCGGCGGTCAACTCGGCGGTGTGGTCGGGCGGCTCGTTCGTGTACGTGCCCAAGGGCGTCAAGGTGGACATTCCCCTCCAGACGTACTTCCGCATCAACGCCGAGAGCAGCGGCCAGTTCGAGCGCACCCTCATCATCATCGATGAGGGCGCGCAGGCCCACTACATCGAAGGCTGCACCGCGCCCGCCTACAACGCCGATTCCTTCCACTCGGGCGTCATTGAAATCGTGGTGAAGGAAGGCGCACGCTTCCGCTACTCCACCATTCAGAACTGGAGCCACAACGTGTACAACCTGGTGACCCAGCGCGCCGCCGTGTACGGCAACGGCGTGATGGAATGGGTGGACGGCAACCTGGGCAGCAAGGTCACCATGAAGTACCCCGCCTGCTACCTCCTGGAAGAAGGCGCGCGCGGCGAAGTGCTGAGCATCGCCATGGCCGGACGCGGGCAGCACCAGGACGCGGGCGCGAAGATTGTCCACTTCGCCCCGCACACCAGCGGCACCATTGTGTCCAAGTCGATCAGCAAGGACAGCGGACGCAGCAGCTACCGCGGCCTCGTCAAGATTTACGAAGGCGCGAAGGGCAGCAAGACCAACGTGGAATGTGACGCCCTGCTGCTGGATGAAGAAGCCCGCACCGACACCTACCCCTACATCGAGATTGAAGAAAAAGACGCCAGCGTGGGCCACGAAGCCACAGTGTCCAAAATCAACGACGAGCAGATCCTGTACCTGCAAAGCCGTGGCCTGAGCGAAGACGAAGCGGCGGGATTGATCGTGCGCGGCTTCATCGAGCCGATTGCCAAGGAACTGCCTTTGGAATACGCCGTGGAACTGAACCGCCTGATCGAACTGGAAATGGAAGGGAGCGTCGGGTAATCCATGACCAAATTCACCGAACAGTTACAACAGGCGGGCGGCCCCGAGTGGCTGACTGCCAAGCGCCAGGAATCGCTTGACCTGTTCACGTCGCTGGACGTGCCCAGCGAGGGCGTGGAAGCCTGGAAATACACCCGCGTGGACGTGGATTTCGACGCGCTGCAACCCCACCCCAAGCGCGAGGCCGTGACCGATACCGCCAAGTTGCCGACAAGCGTACAAAAGCGCCTGGGCAGCACCGACGTGGGCGCGTTCCTCGTGCTGGACGGCCCCGACGTGGTCTACCGCACCGAGCTTCCCGCCGACCTGCGCGAGAAGGGCGTGATTTTCACCGACCTGAAAACGGCGGTAGAGCAGCACGCCGACAAGGTGCAGCAGTACCTCTACTCGGTGGTGCCCGCCGAAGTGCCCGACGACACCACCATCGCCGCGCCCGGCACCACGCCCAGCAAGTCGCCCGACCCCTCAGAGGGCAAGTTTTCGGCTCTGGCAGCGGCCCTGTGGACGAACGGCGCGTTCGTGTACGTCCCACGCGGCGTGGAAGTGGAATTGCCCCTCGGCTCTTTCCGTGTGATGAGCGAGGCGGGGACGTACACCGCGACCCGTACCCTGGTCGTGGCCGAGGAAAACAGCCAGGTCACGTTCATCGACGAGCAGGACAGTGAGGAGCTCCCCGGCACCTACGCCATCGGCGCGGTGGAACTGGTGGTGAGGGCGGGCGCGCGTCTGCGTTACGTCTCCATCCAGAACTGGGGCAAGGGCGTGACCCACATCCAGCGGCAGCGCGGCGATGTGGAGCGCGACGGTACGCTGAACAGCCTCGTGGTGACGATGGGCGGCACGCTGAGCCGTACCGAAATGCAGAGCTACCTGCGCGGGCAGGGCGCGGATTCCGAGATGCTGGCGCTGTACTTTGCCTCGGAAGACCAGCACTTCGACCACTACACCCTGCAACACCACGCGGCAGCGCACGCGCACAGCGACCTGCTGTACAAGGGCGTGAACAGTGACGAGTCGGTAGGCGTGTTCAGCGGCATGATCAAGGTGGACCTGAACGCCCAGAAGACCGACGCCTACCAGAAGCACCGCACCCTGATGCTGAGCAGCGAGGCACGGAACTTCAGCGTGCCGCAACTGGAAATCAACGCGAACGACGTGCGGTGCAGCCACGGCAGCACCACCGGCCCGGTGAACCAGGAGGCGCTGTTCTTCCTGCGCTCGCGCGGCATCAAGAAGGAGCTGGCCGAGAAGATGCTGGTCACGGCCTTCCTTGAGGACGTTCTGAGCCGTCTGCCGCTCCAGAGCGTCGTGAAGTACATCGAAGGCATCATCGCTGAGAAAGTCGGCGCAGCGTAAAGCAGCAGTCAGACAGAGGCGGTCAGCTTGCCGAAGCTGGCCGCCCTGTACTTTCACAGCTCCCGCGTTCGGCATCGGTGAACGATTTTCAGGAGGGCGAGCGGGAAAGGTTGTGCTGCTCTTGCCCATTTCTTACACTCAAATTCCATTAAAAACGCTTGCGCTGTTGAGTACGCCCCTGCGGCGACTTGTCGTCTTCACAAGGGTGAAATATCGAAAGAGGACTGGAAGGTGGCGCCTGCCCCTACCCACAAGGAGTGGAGATGAAGAACTTTGCAACAAGCACCTGGCTGCCTGCGCTGGCCGGCTTGACGCTGGCCCTGACCGCCTGCGGCACCTTGCCGAACACGCAGACCCCCCCCACGCTGAGCGTGGTCAACGGAACGGATGACCTTCAGAGTGTCAAACTGGGCACGCAGGCCCCCTTGCTGGGCTCTCAGAACGCGCAGGCCATCGAGGGGCAGTACATCGTGGTGCTCAAAGATGGCGTGGCCCCGCAGCTCAGTGCGCAGAACCTGGCAGGGCAAGGCATGAGCGCCCAGAGCCTGTCAGCGCAGCACCTGGTGGCGCAGACCTTTGGCCTGAACGCGCAGGGCCTCACGCTGCTTCAGGTGTACGGCAAGGCCGTTCAGGGATTCGCGGCGCGGCTCAGCGCGCAGAACCTCAACCAGCTGCGCCTCGACCCCCGAGTAAAGTACATCGAGCAGGACGCCATTTCCGCTTCTTCAGCCACCCAGAGCGGGGCCACCTGGGGCCTGGATCGGATCGATCAGCGCAACCGGCCCCTGAATGGCAGTTACGTGTACAACACGACGGCCAGCAACGTCACGGCTTACATCATCGACAGCGGTATCTATACCGGGCACAGTCAATTCGGCGGCCGGGCTTTCTGGGGTGGCAACTGGACAGGCGACGGCAACAATTACGACTGCAATGGTCACGGCACCCACGTGGCGGGCACGGTGGGCAGCGCCACGTACGGGGTCGCCAAGGGTATTCGCCTGATCGCTGTGAAGGTGCTGGGCTGTGATGGGTACGGTGCGAACTCCGGGATTATCGGTGGAATCAACTGGGCGGCCTCGAACCGCAGCGGGCCGGCGGTGGCGAACATCAGCATTACGGGCGGCTACAGCCAGGCGGTAAACGACTCGGTGAACAGCGCCGTCAACAGCGGCCTGATCATCGCCATTGCGGCCGGAAACAACGGCGATAACGCCTGTAACTACAGCCCGGCCAGCGCCGACAATGGGATCAATGTGGGCAACGTGACCAGCAGCGACATCCGCAACAGCAGCAGCAACTACGGCGCCTGCCTTGACCTGTTCGCGCCCGGCACGAATATCACCAGCACGTCGGCTTCGGGCGGCACCACCGTCATGAGCGGAACCAGTATGGCCACCCCGCATGTGGCGGGCGTCATCGCCCTGTACCTGTCGGCCAATCCCAACGCGGGGTTCAGCAGCGTGAAGTCGGCGCTGCTCGGCTCGGCCACCACAAATATCCTGGGCAGCATCGGCAGCGGCAGCCCTAACCGCATGCTGTACAGCCAGCTCGGTGGCGGCACCACGCCCACTCCCCAGCCCGGCAGCGCCACCTATAGCGCCTACCTACAGCAGGGACAGACAGCCACTGCGCCGGCCCTGGCAGGCTTCAGTTACACGGGCGGCACCCTGACCGGAACCCTCAGTGGCTCCAGCGGCACCGATTTTGACCTGTACCTGCAAAAGCTCAGCAGCGGCAGCTGGGTGACGGTCGCCAGCAGCGAGGGCAGCGCCAGCAGCGAAAAAATTACTTACCGTGCATCCAGCGGCACCTATCGCTGGCGGATCTATGCCTATGCCGGTAGCGGGAACATGACCCTGGCCGAAACGCGCCAGTAAAGTGCCAGGGGGCGGCCTCCCTACGTGAGAGGAGGCCGCCTACGCGCTGCCGTTCATGTTGCCAGGGTCAGTGTTCAATGCCCGCCGCCCAGTTTGCCGGGCCACAGCAGGGCAATCAGACTGACGATGGCCCAGGTGCCTTCCAGCAGAATGAAGCCCCAGTTGACTTCCAGCACCGCCACGAAGGCCAGCAGGGCGCTGCCGACGAAGTTCAGGAGGCTGTAGGGACGGCTGCCGACCTGCATGCGGCCCATCTGGCCCAGCACATAAGCCGCGAGAATTTGAATGGCTCCCAGAATGGAAATGATTTGAATGATCGTGTGGCTGAGCATCCGCCAAGCTCATCACGCGCTGGAATCGGATTGGTGAGCAAAAGGCTTTACACGACCGTTACAGGTCGATTTCGCCTTCGTCTTCGCCCCACCAGTTGATGCGTCGGGCGTCCACAACGATCATCACGAGGCCCTCGGTGTCCAGACCATCCTTGAACCACTGCTTGAGCTCCTCGCGCCAGTGGTCTTTCATGACGCGCTTGTCGGTCAGGATGCGCGCTTCACCCTGCACGGCGATGAACAGGAATTCCTTATCGTTGCGGAAGCCGAGTTGCACGTGCTTGTTCTGCTCGATGTCGTGCGCCATGCGCGAATCGGCCCAGGTAAAGAAATAACTGGTGCCGTCATATTCGACTTCGCCGTTGTTGCTCATGGGCCGCCCGCCCAGGTGGCCGTAACTGGTGACGGTGGTGAGCATGCACAGGTCAATGCCCTTCATTTTCTGCGCTATTGCCTTCATTTCTTTGCTTGCCATGCCTCAGCGTAGGGTGGGTCAAACGGTGGTGGGCGTGAGGGACGGCTGGATTTCTTAACGCTTCACGCAGATGAGTACCTGACGCCAGCCGACCAGTTTTGTCCAGGCTGCTGCCCAGGCTGGCAAGCACTCTGGCGTTTTCCTCGACCCCTGCACGAAGGTAAGTGTTCAGGTTAAAGCACTGGCATAGCCGCAGGCGACGATTTCGCGTTGGCCCTGACAGCATTGAATCACGGGAAGAAGGCCATGCTGGGGCTAGAGGCGCCCCGCTCTAATTATTCACTACCAAACTATTCACAGGTTTACTTACTTTCCCAGGCAATAGCGTTCCGGCCTCCACGGCCTCCCACATCACCTGCTGGGCCAGCATCCACAGCGCTGGGAACTCCCGCAAACGGGACTCCTTCAGCTTCAGAAGGCGCTCTACCGTCAAGTCCGGGTAAGTCTCGGTGCAGCCCACTCCGCCCCATCCCCAGGTCAGCAGCATGGGTTGCAGCGCGTCCAGCGCACGGGCAAAGCGCGCCTCACTCTTCTCCTGCGCCTCGAACTCGTGCCACAGCGAGAGGAAAAACTCTGTCTGATCGGCGGGCAGCAGGCCGAACAACTGCTGCGCGGCCTGCGCTTCGTTCACTGCCTGCGCCGCCAGGTTTGCGTCCGTGGTGTCGAAGTGCGTATCCCCAGCGTAAATCTCCACCAGATCATGCGTCACCAGCAGTGCCACCACTCTGGAAATGACCGTTCCAGGGGGCGCTTCGTCAGCGAGAAGCAGGGCCATGAGTGCCAGGTGCCACGAGTGCTCCGCGCTGTTCTCGGCGCGTGAATGGTCGTGAAGGAAAGTCGTCCGTTCAACGAGGCGCAGGGCATCGCACGCGGTCAGAAACTGAATTTGACGGGCCAGACGGGTTGAAACTTCGCGGCTCTCCCCAGCCATACTTACGCCTTCGCGTTCCATCCAGCCCACGAACAACGGCCAGAATTGCGGGTGGTTCAAGACGCGCCGCTTCAAGGCCACATACCCGTCCGATGGGCGGCCCCACTGCTGCGCGGCGCATCCACCCTCCCCCCAGGTCAGCAGCGCCGGAGCCAACGCGTCCAGATGGCGGGCAAACTGGGCTTCGGGCGTCTCCCCGGCCTCGAATTCATCCCACGCGGCAAGCAAGGCAGGAAGGTCATGAAAGAGCCGGGCGGCGGCCTGTTGCTCGCGTTCCTGTTGGCGCCGCCTCGCCTCGGCGGACGCCTCGATGTACTCGTCCCCCGCGTCAATCTCCACGAGGTCATGCACCAGCAGCAACTCCACCACACGAGGAAGGCTCGTGCCAGCAGGCGCGTATTCGGCCAGCACCAGCGCCATCAGCGCCAGGAACCACGAGTGCTCGGCACTGTTCTCCAGGCGACTGCCCCCAGATAAAAAATTCTGCCGGGTCACCCGCTTGAGTTTATCGGCAGTCAGAATAAAGTCCCACACGGGCGCAACACGCTCAGGCATGGTGAAGTGTAGCAGCCCTCACCAACTGCTTCCGCCGGAATTGTCGGTGCTGGAACTGCTGCTGCCGTTGCTCCACGAACTGCCACTGTCACGGCTGCTGAAACTGCTCTCGCTTCTGGCCGGCATGGCATCGCGCCTGGCTTTCTCCTCGGCGGCCTTGCGGGCTTCTTCCGCCGCTTCACGGGCCACGCGTGCGGCTTCTTCCTGCTGGTAGGCGGCGTAGCTGGCGTCACTGAGCGAAGCGTTCCACAGGCGATCAAACTGCACCTGAATACGGGGCGGGTCAAAGCTGAGTGGGTCGACCAGCCAGGCACCCACCTGACCCTGCAAGTTGCGCAGGCGGCCCAGCTTGCGCCGCGCCTCGGCGTCCTCACGCATGAATAACTGCTGTTCGGTGGCCTGAATTTCCTGCGCCAGTTGCAGGTTCATGGGGGAAATAGTCCGGCGCATGTCCACTTCACGCTGTTTTTTCCAGCGGGTGAAACTTACCGTGAACCAGCCGGCCAGGGCCGACAGGATGCCGACCATCCACCACACCCACGCCCGCTGCCACCACGGCGTTTCCTGCACCATCACCGGGTTGCCGTCGTCGCCGAACTTCACGTCGCTCAGGGACGTGTCGGGCTTCTCCACCGGAAGCTCGTCGGCCATGGCCTGGTCGAGGGCGGCCAGCACGCTGGGACTCACGAAATCCAGGCCGGGGTTCAGGGCGCGGGCACGCTCCAGGGCTGCGCGTCCCTTTTGCCACTGCCCCAGTTCGCCGTAAGCGCGGGCCTGAAGGAAGTACGCTTTCGGATCATCGCCCAGCGCCAGCAGCACGTCCGCCAGCACATCCAGCGACCGGGCCGGGTCGCTGCGGACAAGGCGATCCAGTTCATTCGGTGTGGGGTAAGGCACGCCCAGGTTCTGCTGTTTCCACTGCGGCAGGGCTCTGGCCTGCGCCAGCATGGCCCGCGCCTGCATCAGGTCTCCCTGCCGCGCCAGCACGCGGGCCAGCAGCAGGCGGGATCGGGCAGACTCCGGATGGGCCTGCATGGCAGCCCTCGCGGCGCGTTCGGCCCTGTCCAGTTTCCCGGAATTCATCAGGGCAATAACTTCATCCGGAGTCAACAGTTCCTGCTGCACCCGAATAAGTTGCCCCTGGACAGGTGGCATCTGGACAGGGCCGGAGGGTGTCTTAAAAAGGCGTGCGTCGACACCCCCCGTCAGCAAGACCGTGAGGATCAGAAGCGTACGCCACATAGCTGACATGGTAAGTGGTCAGGTTGCAGGAGCCGTGCGCAAATAAGCGAGCCAACGAAAAAGACCCCCGCCACGCTGGGCAGGGGCTTGTCAGTAGATAGTGCTCAGACTTTACGGTCGGCGTCGAGCATGTCGCGGTCGGCCTGATCGTTGTTCATGTTGGCCTTGGCGCGGTCTTCGGCGGCCAGGGCGTCGTGCTTGGGATTGCCCGTCACGGCCCCGGCCACTTCATGGCCCACGGCGCGCAGACGATCGGCACCTTCCTCAATCTTGTTGCCGGCAGCCGACGCCACGTCGCCAGCGGCGCTGCCCGTACGGGCCACCGTGTTACCGGCGGTGGCGGCGGCCCCGGCCATGCCCATGTCGCCACCAGCCACGAAACGGCCATTGTGGCGGCTGACGGCAGCGTTCAGCACATCGGCAGGCACGTTGTCTTCGACAGCCACGGCGCGCCCGCCACCACTCACGCTGGTGTGAATTTCGTCGTAATGGTTGTCGTCGAGATCGTAGCCACCAGCGGTGCGCCCGTCAGCGTTCTCGTCGATTCCGGCAGCACCACCTGCTGCGCCCACCGCCGCACCCACGCCGGAACCCAGCGCGGTCATGCCCAGAATCACGGGGAGGGCCAGGCCGCCAGTGGCGACCACGGCGCCCGCGCCCAGCACACCGGCGGCGGCGCCCACCAGGGCACCCACGCCCGTGCCTTTAACGGCACCAGCGCCGGCATCTTCTGCGCCCGCCGAAGCGTCACCCACGACTTCGCCGGTCGTGGTGGTCGTGCGGCGGTTGAAGGTGGCGTTGCCCAGTTCGGGGCGGGCCACACCCTGGCTCTGCAGGTCGGCAATAAAGGCGTCAGCGTCGGCCACCGTCGGGAACAGAATATGTTTCATGCCTTCAATGTTCGCTGACCACCCTGGACTTCCCCATGAGATTTATCCAAAGGCCACTTAAACAGGCATTTGTGGGAAGGTAACTTTTGATTTATCTCGCCTGTACAGAGCGGTGGGGGCTGGTTTTGAGCGGGTGAATGTGCTGTGCGATAAACACGCGTGTTTCTGGAATCCAGGCATGACCTGATGTCGGGCTCTACAAGAACAGTAGAGGCGTGACGACCCCGACCCTGGATGCCCGCACTACCGCCTGTACCCTTCCCATGCCACTCTTGCTGACTGAGTTGAGGGGCGTGGTGAGGGAATACGCCGCCGGTGAGGTGCACTGCCCGGAACGGCTGGTGGTGCCACTGCCGCAGGGTGTGATGCTCTCCATGCCCGCCGTGGCCCCGGACTTGGCAGTACACAAACTGGTCAACGTCTGCCCCGGCAACAGTGCCCACGCCCTGCCCAGCATTCAGGGGCTGGTCAGTGCCTACGACGCCGCCACCGGCTCGCCGCTGTTCACACTGGATGCTCCCACCGTCACCGCCCGGCGCACCGCTGCCGTGACCCTGCTGGGAATCCAGGTGCTACACGGTGCGCCCCGCCATGTCACGCTGGTCGGAACAGGAAAGCAGGCGGCCGGTCACGCCCACGCCCTGCGGGAAGTGTTCCCGGACGCGCAGATCACGGTGGTGGGGCGCACGCGCGAACGCGCCCAGGCCTTTGCACAGGGACTTGCAGAGGAACTGGCGCCGCCCGTGCAGGTCGCCAACCAGGTGCCGGTGGACGCGGACGTGGTCATCACCACCACCACCAGCCGCACGCCGGTGTACGACGAATTGCCCAGGGCCGACCGCTTGCTGGTGGGCGTGGGCGCATTTACACCAGACGCCGCTGAAATCGGCCCGGGCGCGGTTCTGGGCAGTGACCTCTACGTGGATGACCTCGCCGGGGCGCGCCACGAGGCAGGGGACTTCATTCAGGCGGGCGTAAACTGGGCGTCCGTGCGTTCGCTGGCAGACGCACTGGACACTCCACCCCGCGCCGGTCGGCCGGTGGTGTTCAAGAGCGTCGGGTGTGCCGCCTGGGATCTGGCCGCGTGCCGCGTGGCGCGCCGGGAACTGGAGAAGGCGTAAGACTGTTCTGCCCTACCCGTCTTTTCTCTCAGTCCGTTTTCCAGACGGGCTGGAGTTCAAGGCATTGTTCAGAGCTCTCTATCCCGTAACGCCCTTAACGCTGGTGGGCCCAGGTGTGCAGGTCGCCATCCTCCTCACTCCAGCTTGACCCAGTGCGGCGAAATCCCAGCTTCTGCAAGACCCGTTCACTCGCCAGATTGGTCACGGAAGTTTCCGCCGTCAAGGTGCGCACGTCCGGCCAGGTGTGCAGGTGCCTCACCAGTTCAGCCACGGCTTCCGTCGCGTACCACTGGCCCCAGGCGGCAGGAATCAGGCCGTACCCGATCTCCACCTCTCCTGCGCCGTTCGGCGGATCTGCTGCCCATCATGCCCACAACCAGCCCCGTGGCGGCCTGCACCAGCACGAAAGAACCGAGCACTTCCCCCTCTTCAGGCCCCTCTTCAGACAAACCATGCAGCAACGCCGGAAAAATCGGCAACGGATCACCAGGCCAATCCGTTGGAAAACGCAATTCCAGCTCCCCATGCCGCAACGTGAATTCATCATGCCGAAGGCGTTCCCGAAGGATGTCCCGGCTGAGAGGCAGTAAAAGTAGGCGCGCAGTGCGAACACTGGTCACGTCCATTAACCTACCCTGAGCATCTGCCGAGTTCATCTGCCCGATCCACTACCCTGAGGCCTCTCCCCGTGACTGTCTCCCCCGCCGCCACCAAACGCCTGATGCTGCTGGCCGACTATGTGCACCCGTTCGTGTACCGCAGCGGCTTCCCCCAGGGCGTTCCGGAGGTGGACGCCGTGCTGGCCGCCGGTGACCTGCCCGGTTACTATCTGGAATTCCTGGCCAGCAAACTGCCCGTACCGATCATTTACGTACACGGCAACCACGAAAACGAGTTCGTGAACGAGGGCGACGGACGCCTGGCACCCAGGGGCGTGATTCCTGCTCACGGGCGCGTGATCGAGGTGGCGGGGCTGCGTGTGGCGGGGTGGGGCGGCGCGCCGCGTTACCGCCAGGGCGGCCACGGCCAGTACAGCGCGCGCGAAGCCCGCTGGGGTTTCCGGAAACTGGGCTGGCAACTGGGCCGCCGCCCGCTGGATATCCTGCTGACGCACGCGCCCCCCAGCGGCCCGCACGCCGGAACCGACTTTGCCCACCGGGGCTGCCCGGAAATCACGCGCTTCATGCACCAGCGCCGCCCAGCCCTGGTCATTCACGGCCACATTCACGAGTACGAGGGCAGAAAAATCGAGTACACCGACGAGGCGAGCGGCGCCCGCGTCATCAACGCCTACGGGTACAGGATTATTGAAGTGCCGCTGGCCGAGAGCCGCTAGCCGGCGATGAGAATGAGGTCTGCCTGCCGCCTGCTCTGCGTCGTCAGCGTCTAGAATGCCCCGCATGACCCACGACGACTACACCGACCTGCCCGACGAGGTGTTCGAGGAACGCCTGAACGGCGCTGACCTGTACTTCGAGGTGAGCGGCCCGGAGGACAGCAACACAGAAGACAGCGCCACAGAGAACAGTGCCGAGCCGCCCATCGTCTTCTTGCATGGCGGCCCCGGATACAACAGCTACTCGTTCCGGGCACTGCTGGGTGACCGCCTGGCCGCAGATTTCCCAGAGAGGCGCGTGGTGTACCTCGACCAGCGCGGCAGTGGACGCAGCGGCGCCCTGGAAGACACCGAACAGGGTGGCGACACACTGGACATCGACACGCTGGTCGAGGATCTGGAAGCTGTGCGTGACTTTCTCGGTGTCGACCGGATCGTGCCGCTGGGCCACGGGTTTGGGGCGCTGGTGGCCCTCGATTACGCCCGGCGTTACCCCCTGCACACCGCCCGCGTCATCGTGGTCAACCCCTGGGTACACTTCCCCGAACTGGCGTACACCCTGCTGGCCGAAGCGTCCGCCCAGCGCAGCGTTCCCCTCGAAGACCCGGCCGAGCAGATCCGCAGCGACACCCCCGAAGGCCAGTACCCCAGCATCGGCGCGGCCCGCATCGAGGCCGCTTTCAGCCTGCTGAACGCCCGCGACCTGCTCAACCTGATGCAGTTCACCGACGCCCCCACCCGCATGCACCTGGAATTCACCGACGCCGAAGGCCAGCTTGCCGGAGGCGGCGAAGTGCAGCAAGCCCTTGTCAACCAGGGCCTCTGGGAATTCGAGTACCCGCCCTTCCTGACGGAAATCAAACGCCCCGTGTTCGTCATCGCCGGAGCGGGCGACCGCACCAGTTACCCCGAACAGGTCGGCTGGGTCGCTGACCTCGCCGGCGGCGACGTGACCGTCCTGAACACCGGCCACTACCCCTGGCTCGACGACGAGGACGCCTTCATTGAGGCGCTGGGCGAAGCGCTCACGCGCTAGCAGCCCGATTATTCGCTGCCGCGCCGCTCTCTGGGCTCCACATCGGGAAAGGCAACACCTCCCGATGGCGTTCCCGTGGCAGAAAGGGCGTTCACCCCCGCCATAAATCCCGTCTACCGCATCCTCCCTGCTAACCTACTGAGCGTGGACGTGGTGGTGTTTGATCTGGAGACGACGGGCCTTTCCCCGGAGAAGGACGCCGTGGTGGAAATCGGCGCGGTGCGAATCGTGAATGGACGGGTAGACGAGTCGCTCAGGTACGAGACGCTGGTCAAGCCGACGAACGCGGCAGGGGACGTGGTTCGCATTCCGTGGTACACCGAGCGCATTCACGGCATCAGTGACGAGATGGTGCGGCATGCCCCGACCATTGGGGAGGTGCTGCCGGAATTCCTTGAGTTCGTGAACGGTTCGGCGGTGGTGGCGCACAACATCGGATTTGATGGTGGGTTCATGCGGGCAAACGCGGCGCGGCTAGGGCTGGCCTGGAACCCGGCGGCGGAGTTCTGCACGGTGCAACTGTCGAGGCGGGCTTTTCCGAAGGAGCGGGCGCATAACCTGACGGTGCTGGCCGAGCGGCTGGGCTTAAATTTCGCGCCGGGCGGACGGCACCGGAGTTTCGGGGACGTGCAGGTGACGGCGCAGGCCTATGTGCGGCTAATGGAGTTGTTGCAGGACGCCGTGAAATAAGCCGGTTTCTTGTCCTGGCGTCGGAGCCGGGCGCGGCTGGGACCGCGAATGTTCGGAGGTTACCGCAGGCCGCATTTCAGCTCTCCGCACGTCATCGTTCGGCCGCCCCATGCGTAAGGTCAACAGACGGGATGCTGAAGCAGGAAGTGGGCATAGACCTACGCCGAACGACGCAGAAGTCAGGAGTGAGAGGAAAAACGTCCCTGAGACGTCATCTTTCAGCCAGTAGACACGAGGGCAGAAAGATTCTTCCCTACTCTTTCTCCCGCATATCCTTGAGGGTCACGCCCCACCTGTAAAGATCGTTCAGCAGGGGTTTCACACTCTTTTCAACGATCTCGGTGGGTTGAAATTGGCCGCCTTTGATCATCTGAGAGACCATGGGAATGCTGATGGCGGGTTTCACGACCATCATTTGCAGGGCAGTCATGGTTTGCTTGCTGTGCTCGGCGGCCCGCAACCCGGCAGAAATGCCGCCGTAACTGACGATGGCGGCAGATTTATCGGCCCACTCGACCACCAGGTAATCCAGGGCGTTTTTCAGTGGGGCGCACATGGAGTAGTTGTACTCGGGTTCCACGAACACGAAGGCGTCCGAGCCGGCGATGCGGGCGCTCCAGTCCCTGGTGTGCTGGTGCTCGTACTGTTGCAGGGCGGGGTGCTTGGGTTCGTCCAGAAACGGCAGGTTGATTTCCGCGAGATCCGCGACTTCCACTTCGAACCGGTCATCTTTCCTGGCGTGGTCGGTAAACCAGTCTGCGACGGGCTTGCCGACCCGTCCGGGGCGGGTGCTGGCGATCACGACCTGAAGTTTCAGTTTGCTCATGGGCACAGTTTGGCGTGCCTGCTGCCGGGTAAACGCACCAGGGCTTAACCCTCCAGTATGGAAATGCGAATCAGGAGGGAAACGCGGGCTTTTCCATCCAGTGAATGCCGGACAGCCTGAAGCACATGCACGAGTGGACACAGGAACTCAAGGCCCGTCAGGCGGCAGAGGTTGAAGAAGCGGCCAGAGCTGAACCGCATCTTAGCCACTGGGAACCCGGCGACTGAATCAGCTTCAAGTGTGCCAGGGCTGATCAGGCGTTTTTCTTCGCCGCGAGTTGAATGTAGCCCTCGATCAGGTGAATGACCACAGGGTTATGGGTGTGCACGCCGTGCGATTCGCCGGGGCGGCCTTCCTCGATGAAGTGGCCGATCAGGGCGGCTTCGTTGTCACGGGCCAGCAGGAAAGCGAGCTGACCGGGCGCGGCGATGTCGGGCAGGCCCTTCAAGTCCGAGCGGAACAGCTCCACGCCCCTGGGTGTGAGGCGCTCCAGTTTGTCGGCCAGGCCGGCATCCCCGGCCATGTAAACGACCCGCCGGGCGTTCAGGATCAGGTCCTCGGCGAGGCTGCGGATGGCCGCTTCGCCGTTGAGGTGATACACCGCTTCCGGGGCGGGATCGGGGGCGAGGCGCGAGAGATCACGGTCAAGCGCGGCGAGGCGGTCATCGAAGGAGCGGCGCGAGCGGGCCAGATACTCGCGGGCGCTCAGGGGTGCGTACTCCAGCGGATTCTGGCCGACCTTGGCGGCGAGGCCGCGCCCTTCCAGGCGTTCCAGGGTTTCGTAAATCTTGGGGCGGGGAATGCCGGCCTGGCGGGCGACGCGGGCGGGAACGGCGCGGCCCAGCGCCAGCAGGGCGGTGTAGGCTCGCGCTTCGTATTCGGTCAGCCCGAGTGCTTGCAGGTGGATAACGGCGCTCATGTGTTGTGAAGCATACGTGATTTCGCCGCGTTTCTCACCTGTCGCTAAGGTTTGAGTGGACAGTCTCTTGCGGCCCGTCAGCAGGTGTCCCGGCGCTTGTCCCGTTTGCGGCTGGCCCTTTCTGCCTACACTCAGGGATGCCCCTGATCACTGGCCTGGATCACGTTCAACTGGAGGCCCCTACCGGCTGCGAGGACGCCGCCCGCGCTTTTTACGGCGCGCTGCTCGGCTTAGCCGAACTGCGCAAACCGGCGGCCCTGCAAAAAAATGGTGGGGTATGGTTTGGCCTGCCGGACGGACGGCAGCTTCACGTTGGCGTGACGCCTGACTTTCAACCCCGGCGCAAGGGGCACCCGGCCCTGCGAACCGCCGACCTGAACGCGGTTCAGGTTCAACTGGCCACGCATTCCGTCGCTTTCGAAGCCGATGATCAGGCGGGCGTGCCCCGCGTGTTCCTGCAAGACCCCTGGGGAAACAGGCTGGAAATCGTGCAGGGCCAGCACGAGAGCCACTTCGGGGCTTGAAGTCGTTCGGCCAGCGACTCTCCCCGGTAAACTCCTGCCTGATGGAGTGCCGCCTTTGAACCCTGCCGTGAGTGGCCTGCTGTCCGCCCTGACCTACGGGGTGGGTGATTTTCTTTCGGGGGTGGCCAGCCGCCGGGATTCGCCGCTGCGCGTGGTGGCGCTGACGCACCCCATCAGCGCGGTCATGCTGGCGCTGCTGGCGTGGGGGCTGGGGCAACCGCTTCCGCCTGCCGTCGACCTGGGCTGGGGCGCGGCGGGCGGGTGGATGGGCCTGGTGGCGGTATTGGCGTTTTACCGGGCGCTGGCGCTGGGCCCGATGGGAGCGGTGTCGGTGGCGGCCGGAGCGCTGTCCGCCGTGGTTCCCGTGATTTTTGGGCTGCTGGGCGGCGAGGTGCTGGGCCGGCAAGGCGGGCTGGGGGCGCTGGGCGTTCTGGTGGGTACGGCCCTGCTGAGTCCGCACCCCGGCGAGCACGGTGAGCAAAAGGGCCACGGCGTGCCACTGGCGCTGGTGGCGGGTCTGGGATTCGGGTTCTTCTTTGTGCTGCTGGGCCAGGCACAGGATGAGGGCGGCATGCTGTGGACACTGGCGGCGGCCCGCCTCGCCAGTTCGGTGGTCATCCTGCCCATCACCCTGAAACGGGTGGGTCTGAAACCCCGGGCGCCGGCCCTCATCTTCAGCTCGGCTCCGGGCGACCTGCTGGGGAACCTCTTTTACCTGATGGCCGTTCAGGGTGGCGGCCTGGCCATCGGGGCGCTGCTGTCCAGCCTGTACCCGGCCTTCACGACGCTGCTGGCGGTCATGCTGCTGCGCGAACGCCTGAAGGCCCGCCAGTGGGCGGGCGTGCTGCTGGCCATGCTGGGAGCCACGTTGCTCAGCACCCGATAGCACCGACCAATGAAAAAGGCCATGAGCCTGGAGGATGCTCCCCCGTGCTCATGGCCCAAGGCCCACACCTACAGCCCTTCAGCGTTTGATGTTGGCGACGCCCACGTTCACGCGCTTGCCGTCGCGGAACCCGGCGATATACATCTTGGCGTTGGTGCGGTCGCCGCCCGCGTCGAAACTCACCTCGCCGGTCAGCAGGCCCTTGAAAGTACCCTTGCGCACGGCGGTTTCGACCTGCGTCCGGCTGGGCACCTTGTTGCCGTTCGCCTTGTAGGCGTTCAGGATGCCTTGCAGGATGACTTTCGCGGCGTCGTAACTGACCACCGCCGTGCCCTGCATGTCGATCCCGAAGGACTTCTTGTAGTTGGCAGCCAGGGTTTTGGCAGCGGCGATGGAATTGGTGTCGGGGGTCAGCGACGTGTAATACACGTTGTTGGCGCCGTCACCGGCCAGTTTCACCAGATCCGGGCTGTCCAGACCGTCGCCGCCCATCAGGGGCACCTTCACGCCCTTGTCGCGCAGTTGCTTCAGGAAGGGGCCGATCTGGCCGTACAGCCCGCCGAAGTAGATGGCGTCGGGCTTGAGGGCCTGAATTTTGGTGATGACGGCCGTGAAATCGCGTTCCTCGGCGGCCACGCCTTCGGATTGCACGATGGTGGCGCCCTTAGCTTTCATGGCCTTTTCAGCCTCGGCGGCCAGGCCCTGACCGTAAGGGGTCTTGTCGTTCAGGACATATACCTTTTTGGCCTTCAGGGTATCCACCACATAATTGCCGCCGCTGCCGCCCTGCGCGTCGTCACGGGCGCATACACGGTTCACGTTCTTCAGCCCCCGATCCGTGATCTTCTCGTTGGTGGCGGTGGACATCACCGACACCAGGTGACTGGCGGCCATGGCCTGCGTGGCGGGAATAGCCACGCCGCTGGTCAGGGGCCCCACCACGCCCAGCACCGCCTTATCCGCGATGACGCGGCGGGCGGCGGAGGTGCCGGTGGTCGGGTCGGCCTGGTCGTCGTAGGCGACGAGTTGCAGGGTCATCCCCGCCTTGGCGAACTCGGCTTTCATCTCGTTGACGGCCAGTTGCGTGCCGTTTTTCAGTTGCAGGCCCAGGTTGCTGACCGGGCCAGAGAGGGCGCTGATGGTGGCGATTTTCACGGTGGTGGCGGCGCTGGCCTGCCCCAGCGTCAGGGCGGTCAGCAGACTGATTCCAAGAGCATATTTGTGCATGGTTCCTCCAGATGGGCTTAGGTAGGCCCACTGTATCGCCCACCTTCTGAGAAGCAGTGGCCCGTGTTCATACGGCCTGAACCCCGAGGGCACAAAACTTCCTTCTGGAGAGAGAAAACCAGCCACTCACTCACCCATGCAGTGGTTCAGACAAGTTCGGGCGGCCAGCCGCGACTGCCCGACCTCAACCGGTCAGTAACCCCGCCAGAGCGCGTTACAGCCAGCGTCCGAGCCAGTCGAGGTACTCGCTGAGGCGTTTGAGGCGGCGATCCGGGCGCCCCGAGCGCGAGAGTTCGTGATCCTCACCGGGGAAGCGCACGAAGCGCACAGGCACGTCCAGCAGGGTCAGGGCGGCGTACCACTGCTCGGCCTGCTCGATGGGGCAGCGGTGATCCAGGGCGCTGTGAATGATCAGCGTGGGGGTCTTGACGTTCTCGACGTACTTCAGGGGGCTCAGGTCCCAGAGTTTCTGGGCGTCGGCGCTGCGGTGGAAGCTGAGGCCCAGTTCGTGCGGCCAGAAGCTCAGGCCGATGTCCGAGGTGCCGTTGAAGCTCAGGTAGTTACAGATGCTGCGGTCGGTGATGGCGGCCTGGAAGCGCCCGGTGTGGGCGGTGATCCAGTTGGTCATCAGGCCGCCGTAACTGCCGCCCATGACGGCGGTTTTTCTGGCGTCCAGCGCCGGGTAGGCCTTCAGGCAGGCGTCGAAGAAAGCCATCAGGTCGTCGTAGTCCACGCTGCCCCAGCGCCCGTGAATGGCGCTTTGCCAGGCCTGGCCGTAGCCGCTGCTGCCACGCGGGTTGCTGTAGCACACGCCGTAGCCGTTGGCGGCGAACAGCTGGAATTCGTGCTGGAAGCCGTACCCGTAGTCGGTGTGTGGCCCGCCGTGAATGTTGAGTAGAGCGGGGGCCTTCTGTTTTTTCTTGAGGTCGGGCAGCATCACCCAGCCTTCACCTTCCCCCAGTTCGTTTTGAAAAGTGACCTTGTGGGGGGGCACCGGCTGGAAGGTCAGGTGTTCGCCCAGGGTGGTCACGGTCTGGCCGTTCAACTCCACTTCCGGAAAGCGTGTGGGGGACTCGCGGATCAGGGCCACGCCCTGCGCGTTGGCGGTGAAGGCGGAAATTACCTGCTCGGGGTGGTGGTCAAAGGCACTGACCTGCGGCTGGCCCGTCAGCGAGGCGCGGAAAAGGCCCACACTGCCGCGCACGGTGCTGCTGAACACCAGGGTCTGGTCGTCCAGCCACGCGGGCGTGCCCGGCATGGCCCCCACGTGGCAGTCGCCGGCCACCGAATTGCCGACCAGGTGGTCGTGGCCTTCATCCAGGCGCGTGATCTTGTCGCCACCTACCAAGTAGATGTGGCTGTACTCGGTGTTGCCGCTGCCTTCGGGGCGGCCGATCAGCGCGAACTGCTTGCCGTCCGGGTGCGGCACGGCGGCCATGATGCCGGAATTCCAGCGGGTCAGCTGCTTGACCTTGCCTTTCAGGTTGAGGCTGAAGACCTCGTTGCGCCACTCGTACGCGGCTTTCTCATCGGTGGCAGCCACGAACAGCACGCCGCTGGAGTCGGGCAGCCACACCACCGACTCCATGCCGCGTTCCGGGGCGTACCACTCGCTGAGCTTGTCTTTGTGCACGTCGTACAGCCACAGTTTCGCGGGCGTTTCCGGCAGCCAGTCCAGGCCGTTGAAGCGGTAGCGGGGCCGGGTAATCACGCGGGCTTCGCCGCGCTCGTCGCGTTTGTCCTCGGTGTCCCCGCCCGACTGGAAGCAGAGGTAACGCCCGTCGGGACTCCACTTGACGCCCCCCACACCCTGCTTGAAACGCGTGACGCGCCGGGCTTCGCCCCCACGGGCCGGCAGCAGCATCAGGGCCCCTTTGACCTCACCGCTGCTGCGCACGAAAGCGATGGTCTCGCCGTCCGGTGACCAGCGCGGCGAACTGTCCCCGCGCCCCGACTCGCCGTGCGTGAGCTGCCGGGTCGTCTTGCCGTCAGACCACCACAGGCGGCCCCGGTAACGCGGTTTAGCGAACTCCTGATCGATTTTCTCCAGGTTTTCTTCCTCGATGCTGGACAGCACGAACACCACCTGCTGCCCGTCCGGCGAAACCTGCGGGTCAGAGGGAAACACCAGCGAAAGAAGGCTGTCGGGTTTCATTTTTGACATTTCACGCGCAGCATAGCGTTTGGGCAATGCGGAGCCGGGGCCTGGCGCCCCGTTATTGTGACATTTCCCACTGTCCAATGAACTCTGTATTAAGTCACGTCACCATTCTCTGACCAAACTCGCATCGGGGAACCTTATGCTGATCTTATCAGCGGAATCTTCCCTGTTTTTTGCGTCCAGTAGGGCGTCCGCTCCTTATTCTCCAACACCTTCCCGCTTCTTTAAGGAGACAGCATATGCAAGAACTGGCCTGCACCTGGGTTCCCGGCACCATCGACATCGTGCGCCTGAAAATCGGCAAGCGAAACATTGAAATGACCAGCACCCGCCTCAGCCGTATCTTCGGGCCGCATGCCCTGAACGACCTGTACCTGAAAGGCCGCGCGCTCATCACGGCCAATCCCGAACAGGTCTCGCTGCTCGCCTAATCCCCCTTTCAACATCACGCCGCCCTTTGTACCTGAGGGCGGTTTTTCTTTTGCAGGCACTACAGTAGAAGCAACATGAAAGCCAACACTGCTGCCGATCTGCGGGCCATGCTCCAAGACCTGAAAACTCTGGTGGACATCGAGTCGCCGTCCACCGACCTGGCCGCCATCTCGCGCGTGATGAACGTCGTGGAAGGCTGGGCGCGTGACCTCGGCGCAGAAACGCGGGCGCTGCCGGGCGGCACCCGCGAAATGAATTTCGGCGTACAGGACGGGCAGAAATACTTACTGGTGCTGGCCCACGTGGACACCGTGTGGCCCCACGGCACCCTTAAGCACATGCCGTGGCGCGAGGACGCCGAGCGGCTGTACGGCCCCGGCACCTACGACATGAAAGCCGGCATCGTGGGGGTGTTTCACGCCCTGCGCAGCTTCGGGAAGGTCTGGCCGGCAGGCGGCATTAAATTACTTGTTTCCCCGGATGAGGAAATCGGCAGTCCGACCAGCCGGAGCCACATCGAGCAGGCGGCGCGGCAGGCCCGCGTGGTGCTGGTGGTCGAGCCGCCCGTGGCCGACAGCCACAACCTGAAAACCGGGCGCAAGGGAACCGGGCAGTACACCCTGACCTTCACCGGCATTGCCAGCCACGCCGGCAACAAGCCCGCCGAAGGCGCCAGTGCCATCACCGCCGCCGCCGAGGCTGTCCTGGCCTTGCAGGCCCTGGCGCGGCCCGAGGCCGGCACCACCATCAGTGTGGGCAAAATCGCGGGCGGCACGGCCACCAACGTCGTTCCGGCAGAATGCTTTTTCGACATGGACGTGCGCGTCAGCACCCTCAGTGAGGCCGAGCGCGTGGACAAGGGCGTGCATGGCTGGAAGCCGGGCGATTCACGCGTGAAAGTCAAGGTGCAGGGCGGCCTGAACCGCCCGCCTTTCGAGCAGACGCCCGGCACGCTGGCCCTTTACGAGAAAGCGCGCGCCATCGCCGCCGACCTGGGCTTCGAGCTGGGTCACGAGGTGGTCGGCGGCGGCAGCGACGGCAACTTCACCGCGCCGCTGGCCCCCACGCTGGACGGCCTGGGTTCCCCCGGCGACGGTGCTCACGCCAGCCACGAACACGTCAGGCTCGACCGCTGGCCAGCGCACGTACAACTCCTGACCCGGCTCCTTCAGGAGGTCTGATGTTTGGGCTCTTCCGGAAAAAGCCGCCCGCCAACCCTTACGTGAAGCAGGACGACCCGCAGACCTTCCGGGTGCGTGTGAAAACCAAGGTTCACGGCGATCTGGTAGAAATCCGCTTCACGAAAAGCGCCCACATTGGCGTGGGCGACGACGGCAACCATCTTTTCCGCAAACCCATCGTGTCCGCCGAGCACTTCGACAAAGGTGAACTGGCGGTGCATTTCGACCGCGGCTACAACGTCACGGGCGTCGAGGCGGACGGCGTGGAATTTATTCCCGTGAGCGACTGGAGCTGAGAGGAGAAGCGCCTCAGTTTTGAAAGGTCGTGCGGGGCGGTTCGGGCAGGCGGTAGGCGATCAGGGCGCTGGGCACCAGCAGGCTCAGACTGGCCAGGGCCGCCGTGGTGGGGTTCGTCGCGTCGGCCAGGGCGCCCACCAGAAAGACCAGCAGGCCGGCCACGCCCCAGGAGAAGCCCATCATGATGCTGCTGGCCACCGCCACGTGCCCCGGCGCGTACTCCTGCGCGGTCACGACCCCCACCGGAATGCTGGCGTTGGCGGCCGCCCCCACCATGAAGGTCAGCGGGTAAAACCACCAGTGAGCCGGGCTGGACAGGATCAGCGCCGCGAAGAAGGGAATGGTGCCCAGAATGGCGGCGCGCAGCACAGGTGTGCGCCCGTAGCGGTCACTGTAGCGCCCGCCCAGAATGCCGCCGATGGCGCTGCCCACGGCGTACACCGCCAGCGTGATCCCGACCTCCCTCTGGCCGAAGCCGCGGGCTATCAGCATGAACGGCAGCATGGCGTTGTAGCCCATGCTCGCCAGGCTGCGCAGCACCGCCATACCCCACAACCACACGATGGGGCCACGAAAAATGCCGACGTACTCGGCCATGCTGTGCCGCCTGCCCTGCTGTTTGCCGCTGGGCGTCACGGCAAAAGTGATGGCCGCGACGCCCACGCCGATCAACGCGAACCAGGGCAGGTGCGTGAGCCCCACCCCGGCAAACACCGGCCCCAGCGCCATGCCGCCCGTGCCCCCCGCGCTGAAGATGCTGGCCCACAGGCCGCGTTTGTCCGGCGGGCTGTTCTGCGCCACGTAAGCGGCCCCGGCCGGATGGAAAAATCCACTGCCGAACCCTGCCACGGCCACCAGGAGCAGCAGCACGCCGAACCACGGCACGAACCCCATCAGGGTCAGGCCCACCCCGGTCATCAGCGGGCCCAGGGCCGCCGCGTAACGCCTGTCCACGCGCTCCCCCACGATGCCCAGCAGGGGCTGGAGGACACTGCTGGTCAGGCTGTAGATGCTGCCCAGTAAAGTCACTGCGGCGATGCTGACCCCGTATTTCTGCTGCAGGGCCGGCGTCAGGGGCGTCAGCATGGCCCCGTAAGCGTCGTTGATGAAGTGCCCGGCGGTCATCGCCAGGGCAATCGCCGCCGCGTAACGGGGCACCGACTGAACAGTCACGGAAGAAGACACGCCCTCACCCTACGCCCCGCGCGCGGCCAGGAAAGTGCGTCCGTCTCGGCAGGTTCGCCGCCCCTCATGGCGCCCCCAACCCCCGCGGTCTTCAACAGGGCTGCTCAACAGGAATTTGGCACGTTTCGGAAAACGCCAGCTCAGTAAGCTGGAGGTATGATTGAGACATTCCGTCAACACCTGTCACAGTCGTTCAGTTCGGAAGCGCAACTGGACGGTGCGGTGAGCGGATTGTCTGCCTTCGACTGGCAACCGGTCGCCGACCTGTTCGCCATGCGCCTGCCGGAATTCGACGCGGTGTACGCCCTGCCCGGTGCGGAGCAGCTGGGCGCAGAAATCGCGCAGGCGCGTGGCGTGCCCGAAGTCAGCCGCTCCGGCTGGCCGGGCGCGGGCGGCGAGGTGCTGATCCTGAGCGCGCAATTGAAAGACGGTCAGGCTGAAGAGGCCGTCTTCACGCAGGCCAGGGACTCAGGCTGGCAGGTGGCCCTGATCGCTGCCGCTGTCGAGTACACCAGTCTGGGTGGGCGCGCGCGGCTACACCGCCATGACGTGCCGGTGCGCGCCGCCGCGCAGGTCGCCACCACCCCGGGCGGCCTGATCTTCGAGCGCCGCGCTCCCGAACGCTGGAATCACTGATTCTGGGCGGCAGTGAAGCACCACGCGGGTCGGCTCAGAGCCCGACCTCACAGGAGGCCCATGTCATACCGTTTAGAGCGGTATGTTTCTCTTGCTCACGCTGTTCGGCAAAAGAGAAGGGATCACCATTTTCTTTTTCAGAGTGGTCTCAGATGCTCAGCACCCTGGCGCAGCGGTACAGGTCGTGGCTGACATCCTTGCTGTTCTGCCAGGTTTCAGGCAACGGCGTGTAGGTGATGCCGCCCGCCGTGCGGCCGACCATGACACCTTTCTGGCCGTCCATCAGGGCGTATACGGCTGCCTCGCCCAGGCGGCTGGCCAGAATGCGGTCGCTGGACACGGGCGAGCCGCCGCGCTGTATATGACCCAGAATGGACACGCGCGTCTCCAGCCCCGTTCCGGCCTGAATGGCGTCCCCGACGGCCTGCGCTCCGCCGTCGTAGCCCTCGGCCACGATGATGATGCTGCCTTTCTTGCCCTTCTCGACCGACTGCTTCACGATCTCCACGACGCTCTCGATGGGCTTCTCGTCCTCGGGAATGAAGACCTCTTCCGCGCCGCCGGCCACGGCGACGTCCAGGGCAATGTGCCCGGCGTGGCGGCCCATCACCTCGATCACGAAAATGCGTTCGTGGCTGGCCCCGGTGTCGCGCAGTTTATCCACGGCGTCCAGCGCGGTTTCCACGGCAGTGAAGTACCCGATGGTGTGGTCGGTGCCGTACAAGTCGTTGTCGATGGTGCCGGGCACACCGATGACCGGAATGCCGTGTTCCTCCTGAAGGTGGTAGCCACCGTGAAAACTGCCGTCGCCACCAATCACAATCAGGCCACCCACGCCCCACTCGCGCAGGTACCGGGCCCCTTCGGCGCGGCCCTCCGGGGTACGCCAGGTGCGGCTGCGGGCGGTCAGCAGAATGGTGCCGCCGCGCTGAATGGTGTTGGCCACGTCCCTTGGCCCCAGCAGGTGCATTTCGCCCCGGTGCAGGCCCGAAAAGCCGCGCCGCACGCCCACCACCTCGATACCCTGGCTGGCGGCGGCGCGAACGACGGCGCGGATGGCGGCGTTCATACCGGGCGCGTCACCGCCACTGGTCAGCACGGCCACTCGTTGGATTCCGGCGGGGTTGGGGTGAATTTCGTTGATTTCAATCATGGCTGGAAACCTCGTTCTCAAGGATTAGAGCAGTCCTCCGAATTATGCGCTCTGCGGAAGGGCACCCCAGAGCGCTCCATTCTTCATTCTGCTCGTCTGAATTCACTCGATCTGCTTGGAAAAAACCACTGCGTTCTTCTGTCAAATGCTTTAGGACGCGCTCAAGGCAGGTGGCGCCAGACTTCACTCACCCGTGGCTTTCAGGGCCAGGGCGTAAGCGTCATTCTTACGCAAACCGTGTTGTATCAGCTGGTCACGAATGTCCCGGACGCTCTGTCCATCCCGCGCCCATTCCTGCGCCAGCGCCGCGAAGTCCGGAGTGTCCGCCGCCGCTTCCTCCTCACTGCGCCCCGAGACGACCACCACGATCTCCCCTCTCACCTCTGTGGCAAAGGAAGCCGCCAGTTCCGTGAGCGTGGCGCGCCGGGTCTCCTCGAACTTCTTGGAAAGTTCGCGCGTCACACTGGCCTGCCGCCCGGCACCGCATGCCTGTGCCAGGTCGTTCAGCGTATCCGCGAGGCGGTGCGGACTCTCGTACAGCACGGTCGTCTCGGCGCGGGTGGCCAGGGCGTGGAGGCGTTCCTTACGTTCGCGCCCACTGCGCGGCAAGAAGCCCTCGAAGGTGAAGCGGGCCGTGGGCAGGCCCGACAGCACCAGTGCCGGGACGAAGGCCGTGGCCCCCGGCAATACCTCCACCGGAATGTCCAGCTTGACGGCGGCCCGTACCAGTTCCGCGCCGGGGTCGCTGATGCCGGGCGTTCCGGCATCCGACACGTAGGCCAGGCGGGGATGCTGTTCCAGCACCTGTTCGGCGCGGTGCATGGTGTGCGCGTCCAGGCGCACCAGCGGGCGGCGCAGGCCCAGGTGAGTCAGCAGCGCCCCGGTGCGGCGCGTGTCCTCGCAGGCTACGGCGTCCGCGCCGCGCAGCACTTCCACCGCCCGCAGGGTGATGTCCCCCAGGTTCCCGACAGGCGTGGGCACCAGCCACACCCGCGCGTCCTGGGCCGCGCCCACTTCTGGCGGCATCAGGCGGACGGTTCGGCGGCCGCGCTGCCCATCTCCAGCGCCAGGCCAGGGTTGGCCTCAGGTTTCACGCGCACCTTGACCTTGCGCGAGGAGCGCTTGATGGCGTTGGAAATCTTCGCCCGCAGCAGTTCAGTTTCCCCGACGGTCACGGTGACCACCGTTCCTTCCGGCAAGCGCGTCCCGATAACGACCACCACGCCGTTTTCCACGACACCCTTGTAGGCCCTCACATTGACTCCTGTTTAACAGACGGCCTTTGCATCCTGACCATTCTGAACGTTTTTGCGGCCTGTGTCATGTTGCCGCTCATGAACGGGGGGGCGCCTGGCCCGCCTGCTTTTTCGCGGCGGCTTCCCTCGCGCGGCGCTGACGCCTTTCCGCCGCGCCCAGCGCTTCTTGCAGCGCCACGATCTCGGATTCGCGCGCCCCGCCCAGCCGCGCGTAGCGGTCGATCACCTCCGCCGCCTCGCGCCGGCGCCCCAGCCGCAGCAGCATGGCGCCCAGATGCTCACCGTTCACAAAGTAGGCGCGGGGGTTTTCCGGGTCGGCCTGCACCTGCTCGCGCGCCTGTGCCAGCAGGGCCAGCCGCGCCGAGTGGCGGTTCACCTGCCAGCGCACGCCATACGCCGCCAGCGTGAAAATCACCACTGCCCCCAGCACCGAGGCCGTCAGCGCCTCGGGCACGCCCAGCTGCGCTGCCAGCCGCACCGATACCGGAAACATGAAGGCCAGCATGACCACCACGGCCAGGGTCGCCGCGTAATTCACGCCCGCTCCACTTTCAGAGCATTTGACAAAAGAACGCCGTGATTTTGTCCGAGCAGCGCGAGTGAATTTAAATGAGCAGGACGAAAAATCGAGCGCTCTGTGGAAGGGCACCGCAGAGCGCGTAATTCGGAGAACTGCTCCAGCATACCCACCATTTTAATACGGCCTGCGTCCAGGGCACGCTCCCGCTGCCGATTCCTTATCCTGAATGTCATGCGCCTGCACCTCATTACCGTCGGCGAACCCAAACTTGCGTACGCCCGCGCCGGCTGGGACGAGTACGAGAAACGCCTGCGCCGCTACCACAAGGTTCAGGTGACGCGCGTCAGCGGCAAAACCCAGGCCGCCGAAAGCGAGGCGGTGGCCCGCGCCGCCGGCAAAGCGCCCCTGATTCTCCTCGATCCACGCGGGCAGCAGTTCACCAGCGAGCAACTTGCCCAGTACCTCGACGCCCAGGCGCTGGGCGGGCACGGCGAACTGGCCCTGGCCATCGGCGGCCCGGACGGTCACACCGAGCCGCTTCGCCAGCAGGCCCATCACCTCTGGAGCCTGAGCCGCCTGACGCTGCCGCACGACCTGGCCATGCTGGTGATGACCGAAGCCCTTTACCGCGCCGCCACCATCAGCGCCGGTGAACCCTACCACCGGGGGTAGATCAGGAGATTCAACTGGTCAGCTGCGCTGGACGGGACACCTTATCGATGAAGTGGCTATGCGTCGCGTCCGCCATGCTGGCTCCTGACTGCTTATTCCTGAGGGCCTGCCGACGGGCCGTTCACGAAGTTCGCCGGGCGTTTCTCCTTGAAGGCCGTGACGCCCTCCAGGTGCTCCCAGTGATCACCGGCACGCTGTTGCAGGTCGGCTTCCAGGTTCAGGGCCTCGTTCAGGCTGCCGGTCAGGGCGGCGTTCAGGGCCCGTTTGGTCAGGGCCAGGGCGTTGGCCGGCCGGGCCGCCAGACGCTCGGCGTAGGCCTGCACGTCCTGCCGGAAGGTGTCGTCCGGGTACACCGCTTCGCACAGGCCCAGGCGCAACCCGTCCTCGGCGCGTACCTTCTCGGCCAGGGCCATCAGTTCGAAGGCCCTGTTGAACCCCACCAGGCGCGGCAGAAACCACGTGCTGCCGCTGTCGGGAATCAGAGCGATGTTGCTGAACACCTCGACGAACACGCTGGACTGCGCCCACAGGCGAATGTCACCGGCCAGGGCCAGGCTGGCTCCAGCCCCCGCCGCCACACCATTCACGGCGCTGATGACCGGCTTGTTCAGGGTGCGCATGGTACGGATCAGGGGGTTGAAGGTCTGGTGCAGGTGCTCGGTGAAGGACAGCCCCTGTCCGGACACGTCGCCCAGATCCTGACCGGCGCAAAAGCCCCGGCCCTCGCCGGTCAGCACCACCACGCGCACCTGCGGGTCGGCGTCGGCCCGCTGAAGTTCGGCGGTCAGTTGCAGCAGCGTGTCGGCGTTGACGGCATTGAGCTTGTCGGGCCGGTTGATGCTGAGGGTACGGACACCGGCACGGTCTTGCACCAGGATATTGGGCTGTTCACTCATGCCTCCAGGGTAACGCCGACACGCTGCTACACTCGCCCGGTATGCCTGAACTGCCTGTCATTCTGGCGCTGGACGTCAGCAAGAACCGGATCGGCTTCGCCGTGAATCAGGGGCGGCTGGCCTTCGGGCGAGGCAGCGTCGACCGCAAGCGCCTGCCGCTGGATTTAAAGGCGGTGCGCCTCAAAGTGGCCGAAACCGGCGCGGCCGAGTTGCTGCTGGGTCTGCCACTCAGCACCGACGGCAAGCGCAACCCCGCGCTGGATCGCGTCCGGGCCTTCGGGCAGGTTCTGCTGGAGAAAGGCTACGTGGTGCGTTACCAGGACGAGCGGTTCACCACGCGCCGCGCCCGCGATCTCGGGGTCAACGATCTGGACGAAGCGGCCGCCGTGGAGATCCTCTCATTGTTCCTGCTGGGTCAAGATGAGAACAAAGAAGATTCATAATTTTTTAATCTTTCTCAGGAATAAGTCTCGGATGAGTGAACAGGATCAAAAATTTAAGAATGAAGTTTCCCTATGCGGCTTCTCTTTTCTATAAGGAGCAGACGGCGCGGCGTCAGGAAAAACCCATATGGAATGTCCTAAACGGCCTGAAGCAAAGCGAAGACACCCAGGAAACGGAGGCATCGCAGCCGCCGATCTTCTTAAAAATGATTCGAAGCTGATGATGAGGGAAGTGAACTGTCGTCCTGAAGGCACAAATCTTCTTGACACCTCATAAGCCTCATCCTGTATACTCCCACAAGGATTTCATCCTGAACTAACGTGGCTTGACTGGGCAAGTGAACAACTGGGTGGACAGGAAACCCGGCAACTGGATCCAAACCAGCGTTCTACGAAACCAATCAACAGTCCACGGATAGGGAAGGCAACGGGGAATCCCCACTCTTTCTCGGAGGAAGTATGAAGAAAAACGTCGCACTGATGGCCCTGACCGGCATCCTCACCCTGGCGTCTTGCACGCAAACGGATCCGGCAGACAAGACGAACCCTGTGGTGAATCTGACGGCCAACCCCACCTCGCTGGCTAAGGAAGGTGGCACCACCACCCTGACCGCCAGCGCGTCCGACAACGTTGCCGTGACCAAGGTCGAGTTCTACCGTGACGGTGCCAAGATCGGCGAAGACACCACTTCACCGTTCACGTACGTTGACACCCTCGCTGCCAACGCCACGACCTCTACCAAGAGCTACAGCTACACGGCCAAAGCTTTTGACGCTGCGGCAAACAGCGCCACTTCCTCGGCCGTGGCCGTGACGGTGGCTGCCACGACGGGCGGTCCTCCTCCTATCACTGAGGGTGAAGGCTACAGCCTGGCAATTACCAGCCCGACTCCCGGTCAGACCGTCACTGGCAACAGCGTGCAGCTGACCTACACCTACAGCGGACTGACTGACTTGCAGTGCGGTGTTGACGGAAGCCTTAAAGCCCCCACCAACCCCGGTAGCGCCAGTGGTGCCTGCACGGTCGATCTGAGCGGCGTTGCCAACGGCCCCGTGAAACTGGTCGTAACCGGCAAGGACAGCAAGGGCACCGTTCGCACGGCCTTCGTGACGGTCACCAAAGCTGTCACCAACCCCACGCCTAACATTACCCCTGCCTTCAATCCCGAGCAGCAGATCACTGATACTGCTGGAACCAACGGCGTTGATTACACCAAACCAGCATTTGCGCAGGGTGCCTGGCGCATTATCCCGCAACAGATTGATGATAGTGGTTATACCCCTGTGGTGTATGCCCGCGGTAAGGTCTGGGTAGACGCTGGCCCCAGCAGCGCGAGTCGCGTTGAACTCTGGGTCTCCAATACCAGCAATGGCCCTGCCCGTCTCTACCTTTACGATGGTGCGCCCAAGAGCAAGGCCGTGATGTTCGATACCAATCAGCTCAATGGCGACCAAGGTAAGGTGCTCTACCTCGTCACCCGCACTTACTCTGGCTCCAGCGTTAAGACCAGCTCCTTTGCTTTCATTGTCGACAACTCTGCGGCCGAGCCTGCCGATCCTGAAATTGATAAGGGCACCGGTACAAATGACCGCTTTATCCGTGATCTGCGCGGCGTCAAGGACGCCAACTGGGCACGTGGCACCATTATCAACTACATCAGCAACAATGACCTGAAGGACATGGCTGGCCCTCTGCCTTCTGGTGTTGATCGCGTCACCTTCTACTACGTTCCGAAAAGTAAGTACAACCTAATCAACGCCTTGCCTAACACTCTGGGCCGTGTCGCTCAGATCAAGAGCAATGCCACGAAGTCTCGCGCCGTTGAAGCTGCTGGCCCTGATGGCAAGTGGCTGACCACTTACGACAGCGTCGCAGAGAAGGATGTTGAAGGTGCAACCTATTACATCTATGCAGTAATCACCGATCAGCTTGGCAATGAAGTCGACAGCACCTACTTCCAGAAGGTTTCCTTCGACAACTTCGCTCCTGCTGTCAGCGCCAATCTGCGGGACACCAGTCCTTACCCCTACGCTTCTTGCGCTCCCACGAAATACATCAGTGACTGGTTCAAGTTTGATGTCCAGGGTGCGTCTGACAAGGGGGTTGGCTTCGTAGCTGTGGATGAAACCCTTGCTCCAAACAATGTGATTAGCCTGGATGGTGTGTCTGTTACGTTGACTGGCCCTGTGGTGAACGGTGTGGTTCCCACGATCGTTGGTCCTGCTGCCAATGAATACGACTCCAACCTGGTGTCGGATGGCAACTACAAGCTCAATGCCCGTGTTTCCGACTTGCTTGGCAACACCGTTGATCAGCAGATTGGCGATTTCGTGATCGACAACACCGACCCTGCTGTCAACTTTGTCAGCCCGCTGCCTGGCCAGACGATGACCAGTGGCGATCAAGTGCGCGTGAATGCTCAGGTCACTGAAACCGGTGCTGGCGTTGACCCGAACCGCACCGTGATGATGTGGAACGATTACGCCAACAATGCTCCCTCTGTTGTACGTACACGTGCCAACGGTTATATTGGCGCTCCCGTAGAATTTGCCAAGGGCAGTGATGCCCTGTGGCGCGCGATGGCTCCCGACAACTTCAACCAGAATGTTGACCTGGTGAATCTCGTTGTGGACTGTGCGGGCAACGCCACCATAGGCACGCGTACTGTTAATGTTAATCCTCGAGTTCCAGTGAGTGCTGCAAAACTGCCTTTGCTGGGCCAGTGGGATACTTACAAATATGGCAGCGTGCCGGTCTACACCCTGCCTACTCAGACCGTTCTGCACAACTTCTTTGGTGATGATGGCATTGTCGATTTCACGGGTGGAGTTGATGGCCTCTTCACTGCTGATATTGCCGTTAACGGTACTAGCACTCGAGCTGGTAGTGGATCGAACATCGATACCGTGGTCTTCCACCGTCAGTACTTGACGGAAAGCTGGAACAATATTGTGGCCTGGCAGACCGGCAAGTTCCCTGATGGAACTCCTTCTGGTTACACCTACGCCAGCAAGATGCTTGACCCGACCATTCAACGTCAAGGGAATGCCCTGGCGGCCACCCGCGGCTTGCAATGGGTTGGTAAGACAGACGCTGCCGCCGGTGCTACGCCGCTGTTCAATATGGTGCCCACCCAGACCTCGGCTAACTTCTACCGCATGACTGGTAACTACAAAGACCTGGAACACGGCGTAAGTGGCGTGACTGGCCTTGTTACCGATACCTTCGGGATGTACAGTTACACTATCGAAGAAGAATATGGGTACTCTGTCAAGAATACGACCAATGCCACTACCCTGGCTGGTTCATACACGGCAGGCATTAGCACTGTTAAACTCGATTTCTCAGTCGCTACGTATATGCCGCTGACAGAGGAAGCTGCAGTAAGTGGTTATCATCTCCAGGGCTCTACGAACGGTACCTCCTTCGTGGATCTCGATCCTTACACCACCTGGGATAAAGCGAGTATTCCGGCGGGCACTTCCGACCTGCGCGTTACCTACTCCGTTCCTGAAACTCCTAAATACACGTACTTCCGTTTGAAGCTGTCGAGTGGCGCAGACGTGTTCTATAGCCAAGTTTTCACGCTGAACGTTCAATAACCGTTCGGAATGTAAAAGCCTCCCCCAGGGAGGCTTTTTTTATGGTCTGCAATTTTGCCCGCTATACTGACTGCACCAGCCGACAATTGCCCATCAAAAAAACTTCTTTACTATGGAGACCACCCATGCAGTCCAACATGATGCCGGTTCCCCTGACCATTCCTTTCATTCTGGAGCGTGCCCGTACCACTTATGCGGCGCGTGAAGTGGTGAGCCTGCTGCCGGTGGGCCGCAACGAGCAGGGGCAACCCATTCCGGGGCGCCACAGCACGACTTACGGCGCGGTGGCCGAGCGTGCCCTGCGGCTGGGCGCAGCCTTGCAGGCGCTGGGGCTGGCGCAGGGTGAGCGGGTGGCGACCCTGGCGGTAAACAGTTTCCGTCACCTGGAAGCTTACCTGGGCGTGCCGAGCGCGGGGTTCGTGCTGCACACCGTGAATATTCGCCTGCACCCGGAGCAGGTGGCGTGGATTCTCAACCATGCTGAAGACCGCGTGCTGCTGATCGAGAACGTGTTCGCGGCGATGATCCCGGCTCTGCGGGCGGCCTGCCCGAAACTGGAGCACATTTACGTGCTGGGGCCAACGCCACAACCCATTGCGGGCGTGGAGGGGTATGACGAGTGGATTGCCGGGCATGACCCCCTGCGGCAGTACCCGCCGCTGGACGAGAATGCAGCGGCGGCCATGTGTTACACCAGCGGCACCACCGGGAACCCCAAGGGCGTGCTGTACAGTCACCGCAGCACGGTGCTGCACTCGCTAGCCAGCGCCCCGAAGGACGCCCTGAATGTGGGCGAGGCGGACGCGGTACTGCCCATTGTGCCCATGTTCCACGTGAACGCCTGGGGGTTGCCGTACACCTGCGCGATGTTCGGCGCGAAGCAGGTGTTCGCGGGGCCGTTCACGGACGGGCCGACCCTGGCGAAACTCATGCAGGACGAGGGGGTGACCATCACGGCGGGCGTGCCGACCATCTGGATGGGCCTGCTGGCCGAACTTGACCGCGCCCGCAACGACGGGCAAGCGTACGACCTGTCACCGATGGAGCGCATGATTGTCGGCGGGAGCGCCGCGCCGGAAGCCCTGATTCGCAGTTTCCACG
Source organism: Deinococcus fonticola (assembly GCF_004634215.1). Lineage (NCBI taxonomy): Bacteria > Thermotogati > Deinococcota > Deinococci > Deinococcales > Deinococcaceae > Deinococcus > Deinococcus fonticola. The sequence goes on from NZ_SMMH01000013.1 coordinate 95,994, forward strand.
AGCGGCACGACCTGAAACTGGTGCAAGCCTGGGGCATGACCGAAACGCACCCGCTGGGCACCGCGAGTACCGTGCCGCCGGGCGTGGACGCCCGCAGTGACGAGGGCTACGCCCTGCGAGCCAAGCAGGGCCGCGCCGTGCCCCTTGTTGAAATTGAACTGCTGAACGAGCAGAACGAACCTGTCCCGCACGACGGGCACACCATGGGCCGCCTGATGGTGCGCGGGCCGTGGGTGGTGGACAGTTACTTCAGGGACGAAGGCCAGCAGAACTTCGTGACGCTCGACGGGCAGTTGTGGTTCGATACCGGCGATATCGCCACCATCAACGAGAAAGGCTTTATGCAGATCGAAGACCGGGCCAAAGACCTGATCAAGTCGGGTGGCGAGTGGATCAGCAGCGTTGACCTGGAAAACGCCATCATGGGTCATCCCGCCGTGGCGCAGTGCGCCGTAATCGCCATGGACGATGAGAAGTGGGACGAGCGCCCGCTGGCGGTGGTGGTGCCCAGGGCCGGGCAGACCGTGACGCACGCGGAAATCGTGGAGTTCATCGCGCCGAAATTTGCCCGGTGGTGGCTGCCGGACGCCACGGTGCTGACCGACAACATCCCCATCGGGGCCACCGGAAAGTTCCTGAAACGCGAACTGCGTCAGGAGTACCGCCACTACAAGACAAAGGACTTCCCTCACCGCGCCGACACCTTCTGAGGGTTGATGCCAGAAGTCGTCCCTCTTTGGAAGGATTTCGGCGCTCTGGGAAAGGCTTATCTTTCCGGCATGACTAAAGCACTCCTGCTTCTGTGCGCCCTGACCGTGACTGCTTCCGCCGCCCGCCTCGACATCCAGGCCGGCACCACTGGCCCACACTTCATCGCGCAGCCGGCTGTCAAGGCTCGCCTGGGCCAATTGCTTGGGCCGGCGCGCCTGACGCGGCTGCAAAAGGACTTTCAGACGGTATCGACCGTGCAGAACAGCCCCAGAGTGGCCGCATTCAGCGGCTGTCAGGCGCACGACTGCGGCGCGAATGACGCCGTGGTGATCTACGACCGGGCCAATGACGCCCTTCAGGTGGTCATGCATGTCAAAGGCCGGAAGTTCACGTACACCGAGAAGAAATCCTTCAGCAGCAAGTTCTTTAACACTGACCTGAACACCCTGCTGAGCAACTGACGCCTGCCAGCAGAACAGTAGGCCGCCGTACCCGTACAATCGCGGGTATGGCGGTTTCTGTTTCTGGGCAGCAGGTGACTTTTTCTCCCCCGGCGGGCGCGGTGGGCCTGGTCGGGGACATGACCGACTGGCGCAAGCGTGAGCCGATTCTCGTGGTGGCTGGCCAGCCTATCGTACTCACGTTGCCGCGTGGGGCGTGGGTGGAATACGCCTGGGTGGGCGCGGACGGCGAGGCGTTCGCCGACCCCGACAATCCCCGGAAGTCGCTGAACCCCTGGTGGCCCTACCCGCGTGCGGCGGTGGTGGGCGAGTACGCCCGGCACGCGGTGTGGCAACAGCCGGACGCCACGCAGAAGGGGGAAACGCGGCGCCTGACCTGGGACGGCACGGTGTTTCCGGGCAAGCGGCGGGCCATCGTGCAGTTGCCTTTCGGTCACGACCCCAGTCGGCCCACACCTGTCTATTACGTGCAGGACGGCGTGGCGTTCTACCGCACCGGCAAACTGGGCGAGGTGATGGATCGGTGTGTGCAGGCGGGGCTGGCGTCGGGCGCGGTGCTGGTGTTCGTGGAACCCGGCGACCGCAACGAGGAGTATTACCTGAACGACCGCTATCTGGACTTCCTGCAACAGGAGGTTTTCCCGCAGGTCGAGGGCCAACTGGTCATGGTATCTGAGCGTGGGCTGTGGGGCGCGAGCCTGGGCGGCCTGATTTCCCTGTACCTGGGCAGCCGGCACCCGGAGTTGTTCACGCGCGTGGTCAGCCACAGCGGGGCCTTCATTGCGCGGCCCGGCGCGACGTACCCGAACGGCGTGATCGACAGCACCACGGCGGGCGAGTGGCTGCGGGAGCAGCTGGAAAAAAGCCCACCCAGGCACCTGAAAACCAGTCTGGACACCGGCACCCTGGAGTGGCTGACCGGCCCGAACCGCCGCATGGCCGCGCAGTTTGCCGACCAGTTCCTGACGCACCAGTACCGCGAGTACCCCAGCGGTCACAACTGGGTCACCTGGCGCGAGGCCCTGCCCGAAGCGTTCCTGTACATGCAGGGCACCCATCAGGCGACGGCCCGACCAGCAACGGGCACGGACGGGGATGACCTGCGAAAAGCAGTCGAGGAGACTGTCAGGGCCCTCCGCGCCGAAGGCGGCCTGAGTGACGGACAGATCAACGCCCTCCTTGAACAGGAGTTGAAAAGACCCCTCTAGCGCAGAGCGGACGGGCAAAGCGGCGAGAGCGGGCGGCGGTGTCTCCAAGTTGCCCGCTCCGACGTGGAAACCTGCTCCAGGACGCCTGGCCCGGCGGTCACTCACCACTTCCGCCTCACCAGCCGGCATAGTCGGGGCGATGAGCCGTTCCTTTGCCATGCTTCCGCTTCTGCTGGCCTGCGCGGGCAGTGCCGGCGGTTGGTCGTTGACCTACCCGAACAGCACCACCACCATTCACGAGCGGGCCGCCGAGTTGCAGAGTGCGGAACTGCGTGGCGTGCAGGTCATTCAGAACCACTGGAGCCTCACCGCAGCCAGCAAAACAGGCACGGCGACCAGCCAGCCCATCAGCGTGGCGGCGTTCGATGAACTGGTGCCGTCGTGGAACAGCGTGACCGGGAAGGCGGGAAGCGTCACCGTGGAGGTGCGGGTGCAGACGCCCACCGGGTGGAGCCGCTGGTACTCGTTTGGCACCTGGAGCGCCGCAGCGGGCCGCAGCAGCGCCGGCAGCCAGAAGGACAGCGCGGGGCAGGTGAATACCGACACCCTGCGCCTGAACGCCAAGGCCACGGCCTTCCAGTACCGCGTGACGCTGCGCGGCGAGGGAACGCAGGTGCGGCTGGTGGGGTTCAACACCAGTGACCGCCTGAAGCGCACCGTCGCCCTGGGCCAGAGCAGCGATAAGAAAGCGTGGGGAAAAACCAACGTGGTGCCCCAGCGCTCGCAGATGATCTACCCGGACGGCGGCGAGGTGTGGTGCAGCCCCACCAGCGTCAGCATGATTCTGGCGGATTACGGCGTGAACATTTCCGTACCGGAAGCCGCCAGAGGCATGTATGACAAGGCTTACGACGGCACCGGAAACTGGCCTTTCAATACCGCTTACGCCGGGGAACTGGGCATGCGGGCCTTTGTGACGCGCCTGCCCAGCCTGGCCGCCGCCGAGAAATTCACAGGGGCGGGCATGCCGCTGGCCGTCAGCCTGGGCTGGAAGAAAGGCGAGCTGCCCGGCGCGCCCCTGGACTGGAGTGACGGTCACCTGATGGTGCTCGTCGGCTTCGATGCCAGGGGAAACCCCATCCTGAACGACCCCGCCGCCCCAAACAACGACACCGTGCGACGCACCTACCCGCGCGCCGCCTTCGAGAAACTGTGGCTGACCCACAGCGGCGGCCTGGCGTACGTCATCGCCCCGCCGAGCGCAGAATTGCCGTAAAGGGCTGCGGGGGACCAAGGAGACTAAAACAACGTCCTGTTCATCGATTCCCTCGATTTACAGGGCATGATCTTTTCCACAACCGACAACCCTCTAGACTCTGGCCATGTTGTTTCCGACCACCTGCCCGAATTGCCTGCGTGAGAACCGGGCGGAGTTCACGGACAGCAGCATCCATGAGCTGACGTGCCCGAACTGCAAGGCGCGCTACTGCGTGTTCGTGCGCAAGCAGAAGTTCGAGATGCTGTTCGACCTGGGCACACGGGCGCTGCTGGACGGGTACGCGCGCGAGGCGGTCGCCAGTTTCGCGGCGGCGCTGGAGCGGTTTTTCGAGTTTTACGTGCGGGCTTTCGCGCTGGAGCGGGCCGCGCAGCGTGGCGAGGAGTTCGGTGAGGCACTGGGCACGCTGAACGCGGCGTGGCGGCACGTGGTGAGCCAGTCGGAGCGGCAGGTGGGCATGTTCGCGCTGGCCTATCTGCTGCGCGAGGGCAAGGAACCGGAGTTTCTGAGCGGCAAGGCGCTGGGCACGGACTTCCGCAACAAGGTGATTCACCGGGGCTACATTCCCGGCCACGCCGAAGTGGAGGAGTACGCTGCCCGCATTTTCGCGCTGATCGACCGCCTGCTCAGCGAACTGGGCGACACGGCGCAGCACGCGGAGCTGGCGCAGGAGAAACTGTTCGCCGATCACCTGGCAGCGTTGCCGGACAGCGTGACCGCCATTTTCGAGGAGCATCCCGGTATGTTCCGCGCCCGGCGCTTCGGGCAGGAGCACCTGGCCAAATCGCGCCCCTCACCCGCGAACGTGAGGGGCCCGAATGTGGGGGGCAGTGCGGCGCCCCTGAACGATGCACAGGCCTTCCAGCAGGCCCTCAGGGAGCGCAGTCAGGGCCTGCGTCACTTCAAATTCAAGTAGCTTGACTCTGAGTCGCCTGCCAGAACGCGAGGGTCTCCGCCGCCTGGTCGGCGTGCATCTGCTCGACCAGCGCGCCCCGGTAGGTGACGACGCTTTTGCCCTCGGCTCGGGCCACGTTCCAGGCGTCGAGCAGGTTCCGGGCGTCTTCCGCTTCGGCCTGGGTAACGCCGAAGACGGCGTTGGCGGCAGCGACCTGATCCGGGTGAATGACGGTCTTGCCGCTGAAGCCCAGCAGGCGGCCCTGGTCGCACTCGCGGGCGAAGGCGGTGGGGTTACGCACATCGTTAAATACAGCGTCGATGGGCTGTTTTCCGGCGGCGCGGGCGGCGACCACCACAGCGGTTAGGGCGTACAGCAGTGGCAGGCGTTCGGGGTGGGGCCTGGTTTTCAGTTCGCGGGCCAGGTCGTTCGCGCCGACCAGCAGGCCGCGCACGCCCGGCGCGGCGGCAATGGCGGGGGCGTTCAGGACGCCCCGTGGCGTTTCGATCATGGCCCACAGGGGTAGGCGAACGTGCAGGTCGAGGACGGTCTGGGCCTCCTCGACTTTCGGCAGCACCAGACCGTCGGCGCCCGCCAGCAGCACCATGTCGCGGTCGTCGTGTTCCCAGGGGGTGTCCAGACCGTTCACGCGCACCAGCACCGGGCAGGGCCACTGGCCCCTCAGGGCCTCGCGGACGTTCTGGCGGGCGGTGTCCTTGTGTTCGGGGGCCACGGCGTCCTCCAGATCAAGGATCACCGCGTCCGCGCCGAGCGTACGGGCTTTCTCGATAGCGCGGGGTTTGTCACCCGGCACATAAAGCATCGAGCGCATGGGTTTAACGCTCATGGCCGTGCTCCCCGCGTTTCCGGGCGGCACTGGAAACCAGCAGGAACGGCAACAGGGCCAGCACAAAGTTCAGCGGGCGTTTCATACGTCCATTATTCCCCAGATGCTGGCGGGCGCGAGTTCCAGCACGTTGCCGGCAGGATCTTTGAAGTACAGGCTCTCGCCGCGTTCACCCCAGGCGTAGCGCGTGACATTCAGGCCCTGCGCCTGAAGTTTCTTCTCCCACTCGTCGGTATGGTCGCGGTCAATGGACAGGCAGGCGTGCCCGCCCGGCCTCCCAGCGTGCGCGGGGACATCACCGGGTCTGGCACTCGCGGCGGGGTTGAAAATAAGGAGCATGCTGCCGTCCAGCCGGTAAAACAGGTGCCTCCCCTCCACTTTGCTGTAAAGAGCCAACCCCAGCACTTCCGTGTAGAACTGTTCAGCCGCGGCCAGATCATCGGCGTACAGGCAGGTTTCCAGGGCACGCATGCCTTCAGTGTTCCACGCCGTTCCCGTTTCCGGCGCTTTCCTGGCTGGGGCCTTCTTCACTGCTGCGGCCAGTCCCGGCGCAGCAAGGCCAGTTTCACGCTGTCCCAGCGTCTCCCCTGCCAGTGACGGGCTTCAGGAATGCGGGCGCACTCGTGGTAGCCAGCGCTCTGCGCCGAGCGGATCAGGCGTTCGTTGCCGGACCAGGTGGTGAGGGTGATGACGTGGGCGTCCGTTTCCTGAAAAGTTCGCGCCGTCCACTGGCGCAGGGCTTGACGGCCCAGTCCACCGCCCCAGTGCTGCGGGTCGTAGATGACGATGCCGAGTTCCCACCACCCTCCTCCTGCCGGCGCTTCCTCGTAGCGCGTGACCATGCCGATACATTCACCGTTCAGGGCAATGATCTGGCGGTCGGGGCTGTGGGCCACGGTCTGGGCTTTCTCCAGATAAGCTTCGTAACTCATGGGTTGCGGTTTACTGGCGAAGTACGGGCCGTCCCAGCGCATCCACTCCGGGTTTTCTTCGCCGTGCAGCCAGCGCCACAGCGTGGGCAGGTCAGCGTCCTGACGGGAACGAAGGGTCAGGTTCGTCAAGGCAACGCCTTCAGCCAGGCTTCCAGCACGGCGTTAAACGACTCGGGTTGCTCCAATTGGGGCAAGTGGGCAGTTCCGGGCATAACGTGCAAACTGGCATCTGGAATGCTGCGGGCGGCGTACTCGCTGTTCTCGTGGATACTGGGCAGGTCGAGGTCGCCCACAACCAGCAGCGTGGGCACCTTGATGTCGTTCAGGCGCGGATAGGCTGGTTCAGGTTCGGTTTCATCGCCGGGGTTCTCGGCTTTCAGGGCCTTCCCGTTCATCTCCAGAAGAAGCTCGCGGAGTGGCCCGCTCACCCGTCCCGCCGACCGGCCGGGGCCGTCGAGCCACAGTTGGGCTTCCAGTTCGTTCAGGCTGTCCAGATCACCGGCCTCCAGCGCGGCGTCCATCTGCTCGTCCAGGCGCAGCACTTCGGGCGGCCACTGCGTCAGCCTGGGGGAACCACTGATGGCCGTGCCAATCAACACCAGCGCCCGCACGCGTTCCGGGTCGGCCAGGGTGAAGTCCAGCGCCAGACGTCCACCTTTGGAATTGCCAACCAGGACGGCCTGCTCCAGTCCGGTGGCGTTCATGACGGCCAGGACATCCTCGGCAGGGGAGTAAGGCTCGGGAGTCGACGTGGTTTCGCCGTATCCACGCTGGTCGAAGGTGACGACCGGGTGAGCGGTCTGAAAATGCTGCACCTGCGCGGCCCAGGCGCGTTGATCGGCGACCCCGGCGTGCAGGAACAGCAGCGGTAGGCCGTCCCGTGACCCGGACGAGCGCACGGCCAGTTGTGCCTGACCACTGGGCACGGTCAGGGCCATCAGGGCAGCACCAGGCGGGGGGCCGGGCCGGGGCCAAGGGCGCGGCGCTGCACTTCACGCAGGGTGGTTTCACCCGTTTCCTGGATGCCGTGCTTGCGGAAACTGGTGCTCAGGCTCTCGGCGTCGCGGCGCAACAACTCGCGGAAGTGCGGGTTCTGACGGGTGGTCAATTGTGGAAAGTCGATGATGATCACGGTGTTCTCCCACCAGAGAAGGTTGTAGGTGCTGTAATCCCCGTGCGCGTACCCCAGCCGCAGCATGTCGGCCATACCGTTCAGGCTCTGGTTCCAGGCACTGCGGGCCTGTTCGGGGGTGAGCCTCGCTTCGCTGAGGCGCGCGGCGGGCTGGTCTTCCGTGCCGATCAGGCGCATCAGGACGGCGGGAACGGTTTCGGCATAGGCCTTCACGTTTGGCCCTACCAGGGGTTCGGGAACGCTGAGCCCGGCCTGCCAGAGGTGCCACAGGTGCGCCCACTCGGCCATCACCCAGTCGAATTGCAGCATCTCCAGGCCCTTGCGGCTGCGGTTATGCATGGCCCGCGCTGCGCGTTCATCCAGAACAACTTGCCCTTCGCGGTAGATGGCGTCGTTCTTGAAACTCCGGGCGGCAAAATCCCGGTAAATCTTGAGCAGGGCCGTTCCTTTGTAAGTGTTGGCAATGTACGCGGTGGCTTCCTTGCCACTTTTCAGTTCTGCCAGCACTTCGGTAATGAACCCGCCGTCGGTCAGGCGGCGAATCATGTCGTCCGCGATGTCCTCAGGTTGCTCGGCGGTGAGGTCGGTGATTCGGCGGCGACCTGCGGGTTTGGTGTGTTTGCGGCGAAGGCGCTGTTCGCTCTCGCCCCACTGGTCTTCTGACCAGCGGGCGCTCATCGTAAAGCTCGCTTACAGGGGTCGATGGATCCCGAAGGCGGTGCCGGTGTCTGTCCTTGAATCAGCAAAATAACTCCGTTCTGCGCGATTGAAACCTTGGGTTGCGGCCGTCTGGGTGTCAATAATGTTGATTTCAGTCATAGTCAGCACCTCCTTTACGGGTGATGTCCCTACCGTAGCAGGTCATTGTGGGCATCGTCACTAGGCATAAGTGCCTAGCCGTTTGGCTTCAAAGGCGACCGGCTTGAACTAGGGTGGCCCAGCTGGTCATACGCAATGGCTTTAGACAGGTCGGTGGGGTTCCCGACCCTCCTTTTCATCGTCGCCATCCCGCGTTTTCTTCTTCTTGCCGTCTTGGGCAGAACGGATGCCCACAAGGGCGCCCCCGTCTCTCCATGAGATGCAACGTCCGTGGCCGCAGGCAGGCCAGACTGTACCGTCACCCCTCAGTTGGCGGCGGTTTTGCCCAGGTTGGTGGGAAACACCGAAATCGTGTACTCATCGGTGGCATTGGGAAGCCGCAGCAGCTTGCCGGCAATATTCCGAGTCACCGCCAGGTTGACGGTGACGCTATTGACAGGATTGGTCAGAGAGGAGGCAGATCCATTGGCAGTCCCATATCCGAACATCGTGTAAACATTGCCCGTTGTGGTAAAGCCTGTCGTCAAGGTAGTGGGAGCTACGTAATCAGTCAACAGATTACTGGTGCTCCCGTTTGGAGGGGCAGGCAACGTAGACGGTGGAAAAGACGTAGGACTAGAGGATATCAGACCACGATACTCGGCCAGTACCCAGGTGTCGTCATTCGGAGCATCCGGCCCTGGATTCCGCCAACTTTCCGAAAGTGTCGCGGCTACCCAGACACTTCTTTTCACAGGAAAGTAGGCCAGAAAACGGTAGCAGCCGTTCTGACTCGGGCCCGTGGTCGCCGTGCTGGTCGAGGTGGAATTACAGGTGTTGGTACTGCTACGCGGAGGCAATAGCATGGCGAGGATAGGATCAGTTCCAACTGTCCAAGTGTTACCCCCAGCAGGACGTCGTGTTAATGCCGTATCCGTCATTTTGATGGTCTGGCCCTGAGGGTAGATATACCAGGCTTCCTTCAGCTTACCGGCGATCAATTGCTGGGCGTTCAGCGTTTCCTGTTGCAAGTCAGCGCGCGCAGACGACTGCATTGACGCCTTCGAGGACTGCATGAAAAAAGAGACGAGAGCAGTCAGAATAATGCCCATCAGGGCCATGCCGACCAGCAGTTCAATCAGTGTCAGTCCCTGTCTTTTCCCTTGCATTATTGTGGCCTCAGGACATCAAGCTCAAGTTTGACATCACGAGCACCCACGACCTGATTGGTTCCGGAGAGTGTCCCCGTCTGAACCACGATCCGACGCATGGTTGGTATTGCCCCACCCGTCAGCGCAGCATTCGTTGCAGCGGTACTGCAAGTCGCCTTCTTAATATCGTTTACTGGGGCAGAACTGGCCGGGCTGGCGACAGCATTGGCCTGGGTAATGGGTTCAGCGCGAGTACTGAGGTTAATGAACTTGGCCGTATAACCAGGAGGTAGGGTCAGGCCTGGCACACAAGCCTGATCATAGTTAGCTGGGGTGCTGCCAGAGGCGGGGACAGCCCAGGCTTTCCTGACCTGCTCAATGACATCTTGCACGCCGCTGGTCGTTCCCAGTTCCTGCTGAGCCTGCTGGTTCAACTTGAGCGAACCGGACAGCGTGGAGGACAGCACGACCATCAAAATACCGAAAATCAGGATGGCCACCAGAATCTCAATGATGGTAAACCCGCTGCGATTGCCGTTCATGATCCCCCCGCCACAATGACCTTCCCAGTCACACCCACAATGCGCACTTCAATGGAAGGCAGACTTGTCATGGGACTCCTTAAAGTGAACACATTCCCGGTTGCGCCCAGTTCACCATAAGGCGCAGTGTAGGTCACCTTATTAGTGATACTGCTGCCACTGCCACAGCCGGTGGTGCAGGACATACTCACCTTATTGACCACCGGACGCGACTGACCAGCCACGCTGTAAGCCGTGATATTGCCATTTGTATCCAGAGTCCAGTCGATAGCCACATCTGCGCTGCCGCGCTGCGCCTGCGAACGTGCCCGGCGAAAGTCCGAGGCGACCTGATTGGCGGCTTCACGCAGTTCAGCTTTGCGGATGCTGGAGATCACATTCCAACCGAAAATGCCAGCAAGAATACCAATAATGGCTAACACGATAAGAATTTCAACCAGAGTAAAAGCGGAAATCTTCATTAAAAGTCAGCAGCCTTGCCCTGTCGGGTAGCAATATTATCAAATTTCTGCAAAGTACTACGAGCGTCCAAAAGCTCCCATTTAGGAGATACGGGAAAATACGGTGGAGCAAGACCTTCTTGGAAACGCTTATCGTAACTGAAATCACGACTATAGTTCGATGGATTTGCGGTACCCACAGCACCATAATATTTCTCAATTACTCCCCCAACCAAGTTGATCGGGCCACGGTTTCCACCAGTATTATGGTTATAAACATGAAATTCTTTTTCACTTGCCATTAATGCCGCATGGATAACAACATTGTTGGGAGCCTGCTTCATGATCCTTATATACTCAGACTGACTATATAAACCAAGAACATTCTTTCTATCTTTACAAGGTGGGTTAATGTTTTGTGTCTCATAAACACTATTGCGACAAGGTGTCTCAGCGAGCGCCAGATCAGAGCGAATTTTTATATCCTTATCAGAAGCTAGCGTAAGTCCCATAAATGACGCGACAGCGGGCTGCGCCAAGGAAGAGTTGTCCGTACCTGCCGCTCCTGCGGCTGTCGAACGGTTAGTTTGAGGCCCAATCACTGACTGAAATCCATTCTCCGCATAAAGGAGTCCATTAAATTTGTCGGGCAACAATGACCATCCGCTTCCGGCCACTACATCTTTCACACTAATATTTTTATTTTCATCAATCCTATACAGGTATTTGCTATAATTATACGAGCAGCCGTTTACATTGATAGCAGTTTCATTACAAGTTTTACTGGCAATAGGCCTAATAAATTGATATTCTGTTTCTCCTTCGGGAACAATCCACTTGCGATTAACTGGATCATACTGCGTCAGAGCAGTACCGTTGCCATAGCCCGCAAACAATTGCACACCATCATTAGCTCCCAATCTTAATCCTTTTCCTCCTTCTGGTAGAGCAGCATTATTTTCGTCAAGACCATCAACCGCTTTAATTTGATTAGTGGAATTTGTTGGCAGCGGTAGCCAACTATCAGCAAAATTGGGATTGTAGCCATTAAAATTTACAGAAGTATTATTTTTTACATAATTAGTTATCCCGGCGCTCTGCTGCGCAGATGTTCCATTAAAATTTTTATTAAGTGTTGTACCCAAGTATACACCGTAATCATGGATACAATCTGTAGAAGTATCAGTAATAGAATTTAGGCTGGCCGTAGTACAACCAGCACTACTAACTATCCCTTTAAATGTTGGCGCCCCTCCGAAAGAAAAATAGCCATTGGTATGAACAGGGCCATCATAATTGATGCCAGTTAAAAATTGAACTACGCTTCCAGCAACACTTTGGTGGATATCAGTAAAAAGTACATTATCCAATAGTGAGGGCTGAACAATGTCAAACCACCATTCAGATGCATCCGTTGGGGACGCGGCAATAACACGCGAAGAAGACCCAATGGTGCCTCGACTCATCATATTGCTAGATTTAAAGAATATGCGGTAATGATCAACTTCCAATTTTAAGATTCGAGAGATGTAAATTTCGGATTTAGTTTTCACAGATGCTGCATCTGTTTGGACTGTCTGAGTAAACAATTTGCGCCAGAATTCATTTTTCGCTGTTTCAGTAAAACTAGTTGGCCTCTCTAAATTTGGAAGCGCCTCATACGCTGCATCAGTAAATATTTTTGAAAAGAGGATGTAGTCGCTATTAGTCGTGCCAGTTTTTAAATTGCACGACTTTGCATAAGGATAAGATTTATTTTTCGCCGGGTCTTTATCAATATGTTTATAGCCACCCGATACTGCCACCCAAGTGTCAGCGGGACTGGCTACATTGACATTACATAAGGCTTCGACCCCTGACGGCCTGACAAATTTTATGAGAAGACGTCCCCGATAGGGGATAATTTCTGTTTGTGACGACAAAAATGCTCCTCGGGGACGTACCCCGACTCTACCAGAATGTCCGCCCCTTCCTCAGTTCCC